>CAYYHT010000186.1:0-11357 GCA_964471355.1 uncultured Enterobacteriaceae bacterium | reverse complement strand
TCATCACCCCTGGCGACACCGTGCGTGGGCAGGGACGACCAGTGGTCAACATGACCGGCTGGGGCGAGTACCACGACCCCAGTCACTTCGTGCCCCAGCGGGGCTCCATCACGACCTTCAAGAGCGTCAAAGAAGCCGCGGCACAGGCGTTTGTCGAGGCCGGCAAGAGCCCCAAGGACGTGGACATCGCCGAGGTCTACGGCGTGTTCGGCGCGACCGAGTGCATCTTGTACGAAGACCTGGGCTTCTGCGAAAAGGGCAAGGCGTCCATGTGGGCCGCCGAAGGCCACACGACCTTTGGCGGAGACGTGGTCATCAATCCAACCGGAGGGCGCATCTCGCTGGGCCATCCCGCCGGTGCCACCCCGCTCTATGAAGTGGCCGAAGTGGTCATGCAGCTGCGCGGAGACGCCGTCGGCAAGCAAGTCGAGAATGCACGTGTCGGCCTGATTCACGCCGAGCACGGAATGATGAACGGGTCCAGCGTGGCCATCTTCGAACGAGAGGCCTGAGATGAACTACCTCGACGACTTCACCAAGGCCGCGCTCAAGGAGTGGGGGCATGAAGCGACCAAAGAGCAGGCCCGACGCCTAAAAGACGACGGCGAGCTGTGCGGTACCAAGTGCACAGAATGCGGCGAGATCGCATTTCCTGCGCGCAGTCACTGCCCCAGCTGCTTTCACCAGCAGACCGAGTTCGTACCGATCGGCAAGGGTGCCAGGCTGTACGCCTTCACGACCCAGACCCGAGGGCTGCGCTTCCGCAAACCCCACGTGGTCGGCATCGTCGAGATTCCCGATGTGGGTCTGGTGGTGTCCCCCATCGAAGGCACCATGGACACCCTGCAGATTGGCCAATCGATGGTGCCGCAAGCCATCGAAGCCGGCGCCGGCCTGCCCTTCTACAAATTTGCGGCCGGATAGGCCAAGGGCGGGGCGGCTTGATGGTCACAGATCTCCTAAGGAAGGCGGCGAAAGACGCTCCAGACCGCGTCGCGATGCTGGTCGATGGCCACGGCCAGATGACCTATGCCGAGTGGCATGAGCGCAGCAGTCGCGTGGCCCACGGGCTGCTCGCGCTGGGCATCGACCCTGGCGACCGGGTCGCACTGCGCTTCGACAACGCCGACGGGCTGCTGTACGCCACGTCGTACCAGGCCATCCACAAGGCCGGCGGCGTCGCGGTGCCCATCAACACCAAGTTCATCCCCGCCGAGGTCGAGCATGTGGTCGGGCATAGCGAGGCGAAGTTCGTGCTCGACAACGACAGCATCGCCCCGCTGCTGGCCCATCCGGACACCTCAGATGTGCAGGTCGAGCGCGCCGGCGGCGACCTCGCCGACATCCTGTACACCTCGGGCACCACGGGCTTTCCCAAGGGCGTCTGCTGCACCCACGACAACGTGAACTTCAAGGGCAGCGACAGCCTGTCCGCCATGTTCTCGGGAGCCCGCTTCCTGCATGCGGTGCCCCTGTTCACCTTTGCCGGAACCCACGCCATGAGCCTGATGTGCCTGCGTGGTGCCATGACCCACATCCTGCAGGCCCGGTTCGAGCCCCGTCGCTACCTGGAACTGCTGGCAGAGCACCGGGTGAACCTGTCCTACGCCGTGCCGGCCATGGTCATGCGCATGCTCGACGAGCCCCGCATGGCGCAGGGAGGATTTGAGAGCCTGCGCATCTTGATGTACGGCACAGCACCCATGCCACCCCATGGCATTCGCGGCCTCGCAACTCACTTCTCTGGCACCTTCCTCATCAACCTCTACGGCCTGACCGAGGGCGGAGCGGCGGTGCTCTCTCTGTCGCCGACTGAAGCGCTGAAGCGACCCGAGTCGATCGGCAAGCCCCTGCCGCCGACCGAGGTGCGCATCCAGAAGGAAGATGGCAGCGAAGCGTCCGCACTCGAGCACGGCGAGATCATGCTTCGCACCCCGGTCACGCCGCGCTGGTACCACAAAGACGAAGCGGCCAGCGCCGAGACATGGAGCGCCGATGGCTGGCTTAAAACCGGCGATATCGGGTACATGGACGACGACGGCTACATGCATCTGGTGGACCGCATCAAGGACCTGATCATCGCGGGCGGACACAACATCAGCGCCCCCGAGGTCGAGGGAGTGCTGCATGAGCATCCCGACGTCGTCGAAGCCGCCATCGTCGGAGCTCCGCACGCTGTGATGGGCGAGGTGCCCCACGGATTTGTGGTGGTTCGGGGCACCCCGGACGGACCAGCCCTGTCGGCATTCCTGCGCCTGAAGCTGGCGGAATACAAGGTTCCCCGCACCTGGTCCTTTGTCGAACAGCTGCCCCGAAACGCCATCGGCAAGGTGCTGAAGCGGGAGCTGCGAAGCTCGCTGTAGGGTGAGCCCATGAACATCCTCATTCTCACGGCGCTGCTCGCTTGCAACAAGGGACCCGAGCCGCTCTCAGGCTTCTCGAACCAGCCGGGCGGCAACCCGCTGATCCCCGAAGTGGCCATGATGCCGTACCCGTCGGACCTGTACCTGCAGGATGACGCGGACACGGCGACCAGAAAGCGCCTGGTGTTCCCCGCCGAGGCACTCATTCTCGACACCGAACCCGAGCTGTTCGAGGCCCATGACGGCTTCAGTCGCATCGTGCCCATCCTGGCGTGGTTCCCCGAAGGCATTGACCCCAACACGCTGCCCACAGACACCATGGACAGCGGTGCCTCGGTCGTGCTCATCGATCCCGCGACGCTCGAGCCCTTCCCGACCCTGGTCGAGCTTGATGGACAGGCCGATTCCTCGGGCGTGCAGTCGTTGATCATCCGCCCGCTGGCGGCTCTGAAACCGGACACAACCTATGTGGTGCTGATCCGCAGCGATCTGAAGGCGGCCGACGGCGGAGAGCTGCGCACCACCCGCGCCTTCACTGCGCTGCGCGACGACCTGCCCACCAGCAACGACACCATCGAGGGCATGCGCGACGACTTCGCCCCAGTCAACGCCACCATCGAGAGCCTGAACCTCGACCCCGAATCAGTGGTGCTGGGCTGGACCTTCTCGACCCGCTCCGAGGCGCAGGTCACTGGTCCCGCACTGGCCATGCACGACATCATGTGGGCCAACACCTACCCGACCGCGGTCATCGACACCGTCGACACGCGCTCCGACATCACCATCTTCTTGGGCCATGTGGACATCCCCGACTTCATCGGCGACGACCTCGCCCTCGAGCTCGGCTCCGACGGTCTGCCTGTTCAGCGCGGCACTCGCGAGATGGTCTTCCAGGTCACGGTCCCCAACGACATCACCACGCCCCGACCCGTCATTGCCTATGGACACGGCTTCTTCTCGGACAAAGAGGAGGCCAATCGCACCCTCAAGCCAGGGCTGCTGCAGTGGCAGATGTCCGCGGTCAGCATCGACTTCCACGGCTTCAACAGCAGCGAAGAAATCGACGTGTTGGTCAAGTTCGGCGGCCCCATGGAGGGGCTGCAGGGAGTCGTCATTCAGCAGATGCAGGCACAGGCCGAGTTCACGGCGGTCGCTGCCCTGATCCGCGATCAATTGCCCGACCTGATCACGCTTCCAGGGGACATCAAGCCGCTCGACCCCGATGCCATGGCCTACATGGGCATCAGCAACGGCGGCACCCAGGGCCTGAGCATTGCTGCAGCCTCCCCCGCCTACGAACGCGCCGTCCTGGTGGTACCCGGAGGTGGCTGGAGCCACATGCTGCAGCGTGCGGTGCAGTGGAACACCATGGGCCTGCTGTTCTCGGAGCGGTACCCAGACTCCCGCAACCTGCAGCTGTACATGTCTCTGCTGCAGAACATGTTCGACCCAGCCGACTCGGTAAACTTCGTCGAGCACCTGACCGACGACCGCTACGACGGCCGCCTGCCCATGAAGGCGACCCTTCACGAGGCGGTCAACGACTGCCAAGTGTCCAACGTCGTCACCCACATGGTCGCCCGTACCGGCGATGTGCCCATGATCGTGCCCTCCTCGATCGACGTGCCGTTGCTGGCAACGGTGGAGGCCCCCTCAACCGGTGCTGCGGTCGACTCGGCGCTGTTCATCTATGACGAGGGCTTCGAAGACCTGCCCACTGACAATGTCTCACCGGCCGAAGACAACGACACCCACGGCACCGTGCGCAAGCTGCCCAGCTACCTCGAACAGGTCGGCGGCTTCCTCGAGACAGGCGACATTGTCCAGGTCTGTGACGGAGCCTGCGACCCGGATTGAGCGCGAACGGCTCTGGCAACTCTTGGCGTTTTTGCGGTACAACGGAGCAATGCTACTGGAGCTCCCTATGCACCGTCTTCTTCTCGCCGCCCTGCTAATCCCGTTTGCCGCATCCGCTGTTCCGCTGGAATTTTCGCATCAAGGACGGCTTCTGGACGCCACGGGAGCGCCTCTCGACGGCTCGTTCGATCTCACATTTGCCATCTACGACAGTCCGGCGGGAACGGGCAGCGCATGGACTTCGACCCGCACGCTAGACCTCGACAACGGGTACTACAGCGTCGACCTGGGAACCGGTGCGTCGCTCGATGTCGCTGACTTCGACGGGCAGGCCCTGTGGCTGGGCATCGCCGTCGGCGCCAACCCCGAGTTGTCCCGCGTCCCACTGGCATCTGTGCCCTACGCAATCCGAGCCCAAGACGCGACCAACGTCAGCGGCGGAGGCATCGTCAATGCCAGCCAGATTCAGATCAACGGCACGACCGTGCTCGACTCGACCGGCATCACCGGCGGGGTCGACTGGGCCGACGTCAGCGGAACCCCCAGCGTGCTCGGCGACCTCGGCTGTACGGCCGATCAGCTGGCGATCGTAGGGTCCAGCGGCTGGAGCTGCATCGACGAGTCGGCACTGTCCGTCGACGCCGGGCTGCTGACGGGTTTTGTGGACATCAACCGCCTGCCCATGGGTACCGGCGCCACCAACGCCGCGTATGGAAACCACACCCACACCTCGGTCACCGGCACCGTTCAGATCGGCGACACCGCCGACCTATGTGACGCTTCTGGGCAATACGGCACCCTGCGCTGGAACACAGATGACGAGATGCACGTGTGTACGCCGTCGGGTTGGGTACCGCTGTACCAGCAGATCTGCGGCGAGATACAAGCCGACGCCGGAGCGACGTGTGCAGACCTGCTCACCAGTTGCCCCACCCAGCCCAATGGCAACTACTGGATCGACCCAAATGGCGGCGCCACCTCCGACGCATTCCAGGTCGAGTGCGACATGACCGGCGGAGGCTGGACCAAGCTGGTGCCCGAGTTCAAGAGCTACAGCTGGCGAAACAGCATCTGCGGCAGCCCGACGGACGGCGACTGCAAGCCAAACCCAATCAGCGGGCACACTCCCTACCAACAGTACGGAGCCGGCATCAATGGTGTCATCAACTACGAAGACGCCACGGGGGCTCAGGTGGACGTCGGACAGCTCGCTGCCCTCGGACTGCTCGTCACCGAGGCAAACACAAACGTCGAGGTCTGGACCTACGACATCGAGCCCACCTGCGCCTCAAACTACGTGGCGACCCTCAACTACTACGGTGGAGTCCAGCGCACCGGCCCGTCCGCGGACTTCTGCAACAACCCGACCGTCGACGGCCAGTGGACCGAGATCACCACCACATTGCCCAGTGCCTATCTGGACTCTGGCTTCATCGAGTTCGTCGACCTGACCGCAACGTCGAACTGGGGATGGTTCCACCACTTCCTCAACAATGAGATCTGGGTGAGGTAGCGCCTGACATTCTCTTGGCGGGAAGGACGTATCCGGCGAGGGAACTGCGAAGTACCACGCATCTTCGAATGGACTGCCCGTGCTTCTGCCCCTTGTTCTGAGCCTGCTCAATCCGGCCACCGCGCTCCAGCTTCAGCTCGAGCGCCCGGCACAATGCGCCCTGGCTGACACCGTCGTTGTGGGCGAGGTCACGACCATCGAGCTGAGATGGGCCGAGGGGCCTGCAGGGGGCATCGAGCAGGTGGTCTGGCTAGCGGTCGACCAAGTGGTGAAGGGAGACAGCGGCGACACCCTGAAGATCGTGCTGCCAGGCGGGACCATCGGCGGGCTCACCCACGTCGTCGAGGATGTGCCGACCCTGATTGCAGACCAGAGCTACGTACTGATGCTCGATGACGGGGACCCTGTGGGAGGAGAGCAGGGAGCCATCGCCGTGCGGCAGTTCAGCCACCAGCAAGGAGAGCGTCTCGGAACGACGCTGCGCTCCCTGGGAGAGTGCCGATGATTCGCCGCACTCTGTTCGTGTTGATCGGCCTCACAGCGGCATCGGCGCCGGCCATGGCCTGGCGAGCCTCGGGCTATGACTGGACCTGGCAGACGGCTCCGATGGAAGACCCGATGCTGTTCAACCCGGCCAGCATGCCCGCATCGGGGGGCAGCTCCGCCGAGTACACGACCGCCTTTGGCAACGCGATGACCACCTGGAATACCCAGGGTGGAGCACTGTTCTCGTTCATCAATGGCGGCACGACCTCGTCCAACTCCTGGGACTACGACGGCCAAAACATCGGCCAGTACAACACCCAGACCACCGGCAGCACCTTGGCCCTGGCCCAGTACTGGATCTCAGGCGCTGGCATCACCGACTGCGACATCCGCTTCTTTGGCCGCAACGGAGGCGGTCCCATCGAGTGGAGCGCGGGCATCGCTGGACCCAGCAGCACCGAGATCGACTTTCAGAACGTCGCCACCCACGAGCTCGGCCACTGCTTGGGCCTCGACCACTCGTCGAGCTCGGGGGCCATCATGGCCTCGTCAGTTGGCCCCGGCATCGCGGTCGCCGACCGCGACCTGAGCACCGACGACATCCTTGGCATCCAGGGCATCTACGGGGCGAACGGCTCGGTTCCCTGTGACGGAGACGGGGATGGCTACGACGGCGCCATCTGCGGCGGCACCGACTGTGACGACGATGACGGCAGCCGCAATCCGGGCCAGGCCGAGATCTGCGACGGCCTGGACAACAACTGCGATGGCACCGCCGACGAGGGGCTGTCCACGTCCTCCTTCTTCCGTGACAACGACGGGGACGGCTTTGGCGACGTCACCCAGACCGCCCAGAGCTGCGGCACCGTGCCCGGGTTCGTCTCGAACAGCACCGACTGCTTCGACTTCGACGCCACCATCTATCCAGGGGCTCCCGAGGCGTGTGACGGCATCGACAATGACTGCGACGGCGAGGTCGACGAGGACGAGACGGGCGTCTGGTACGAGGACAGCGACGGGGACGGCTTCGGCAACCTGTGGTCGGTGTCCATCGGCTGCGACAAGCCCGTGGGCTACATCTCGGACAGCACCGACTGCGATGACGGCGACATCGACATCTACCCGTCCGCCACTGAGATCTGCAACGGCTACGACGACAACTGTGACGGCATCATCGACACCGACGCGGCCGGCTTGGCGGTCTGGTACCGCGACGCAGATGCCGACGGCTACGGGCTCTCCAGCAGCACCTTCCAGTCCTGTGATCAGCCCGCGGGCTACGTCGCCGACGACACCGACTGCAACGACTCCAAGCCCACCAGCTACCCCGGTGCCGTCGAGCTGTGTGACCTGCTCGACAACGACTGCGACGGCGTGGCCGACGACGGCGTGGCCACAGCCGATTGGTACTTCGATTCCGATGGCGACGGGTATGGCGACGCCACCAACGTCGTAAACGACTGTGCTCCGCCCCTGGGCCGAGTGCTCAACGACACCGACTGCAACGATGGCAACATCACCATCAACCCGGGCGCGACCGAGCTGTGCAACGGTGTCGATGACGACTGCGATGGCGGCGTGGACGAAGGCGGAGCGAGCGGCACGCTGTACTTCGCCGACACCGATGGCGACAGCTATGGCGACCCGGCCGATTCACAGATCGCCTGTGTGCAGCCCGGCGATCATGTACTCAACTCCGACGACTGCAATGACGCCTCCTCCCTGGTGTTTCCGGGAGGCATCGAGCGCTGCAATGGCATCGACGACAACTGCAACGGCTCGGTGGACGAGGCCGGAGCTGTGGACGAGCTGATCTGGTACTTCGACGCCGACGGCGACGGCCATGCCGATCAAGCGAACACCACCACCGCCTGCTCCAAGCCCGCTGGCTACTACGACAGCCACGGCGACTGCGACGACACCACACCGCTGATCTACCCAGGTGCGGTCGAGCTGTGCGACAGCATCGACAACGACTGCGATCTCGCCATCGACAACGACGTCAGCTGGGAGCAGTGGTACCTCGACAACGATGGAGACGGCTACGGCGCAGGCTCGTCGGTGCTGCAGTGCGCTCCACAGGCCGGCCGGGTGCTGAACAACGCAGACTGCGACGACAGCGACCCCGCATTTCATCCGGGGGCTCCAGAGATCTGCGATGGCTTCGACAACGACTGCGACTGGATTGTCGAGGAAGGCGTGCCCTTCCCCCGCTGGTACCCAGACACCGACGGCGATGGCTACGGCGACCAGGACAACTGGCTGACCGACTGCAAGCAGCCCGCAGACCGTCTGCTCGACAACACCGACTGCGATGACGGCGCTTGGTTCATCAACCCCGGCGCCACCGAGGTGTGCAACGGCACCGACGACGACTGCGACGGCATCGTCGATGACGGCGTGGCCTACGTGCAGTGGTACGCCGATGCAGACGGAGACGGCTTCGGCTTCTCGGGCGATCACGTCACCTCCTGCTCTCCGCTGCCCGGCCGAGTGCGCGACGCCACCGACTGCGACGACGGCAACGACGCCATCTTCCCGGGGGCCGCCGAGGTCGTGGACTCGGTCGACAACGACTGCGACGGCGGCATCGACGAAGCGACGGACGGCGATGCAGACACCGACGCCGACACCGACTCGGACACCGATACCGATACCGACACCGACTCCGATACCGATGCGGACACCGACGCCGACACCGATGCCGACACCGACACCGATTCGGACACCGACACCGACACCGATTCGGACACAGACACAGACACAGACACGGACACGGACACGGACACGGACACCGACACAGACACCGATTCGGACACCGATGCCGATGCCGACGCAGACACCGATACGGACGTCGACACCGGAAGCGAACCAGGCACCGGCGGATGCGCATGCTCGGCGAGCGGATCTGGGCCCTCTGGCATCTGGCTGATGGTGCTGCTGCTTGTAGCGGGTCGACGCCGGCGCTGAAGGATCCCGAACTTCGTTACACATGGCGTGCATGAAGCAGTGGCTCCCAACAATCTTGCTTGCGGCATCGATCGGCTGTTCGGACCCCGACTCAGACAGCCAATCCACCGATGGCGATTCGGGCGCGTCGGTCACCGATCCACCCGCCATCGACTGTGATGCCGATTCCGACGGCGTCGATGGCGCCCAATGCGGCGGGTTGGATTGTGACGACGACAATCCAGCCAGACATCATGGGGCCGAGGAGCTCTGCAATGGCATCGACGAGGACTGTGACGAGTTCGTCGACGAAAACGCCGCGGACGCGTCCACCTGGTACACGGACACCGATGACGACGGGTACGGAAGCGATAGTTCCGCTCGACGCGCTTGTGATCAGCCTGCCGGCACGGTCTCGACGGGCGGTGACTCAGATGACAACGATCCAACCATCTACCCCGGCGCGCCGGACTGCTTGGAGACCTGGTACCGCGACAGCGACGGAGACGGCTATGGGCGCAGCTGGACCAGCGTCACGGCCTGCGACGAACCCGCCGGACACGTGGACCAGGCGGGCGACTGCCAGGACTGGGACGCGTCGATTTCCCCTGAGGCCGACGAGGTTTGCGGAGACGGCGTGGACAACAACTGTGACGGCGGCGATGCAGATTGCGAGATCTGCGGGGACGGCTTGGACAACGACAGCGACGGACTGATCGATTGCGAGGACGCCGAATGCTCCGATGACTGCGGAGAGATTTGTGGAGACCTCATCGACAACGACGACGATGGGTGGGCCGACTGTCACGATGACGAGTGCTGGGAATTCTCGGACTGCGACGTCTACGTCGCAGAGGTCCACGGCGGGCGCTTGGAAATGGAATGGGGCGACGTCGGAAGCGGAGTCGTGCTGGATTCATTGGTCGGACGCATGCGCCATCGAGTCGTCGGGGGCGCGTGGGAGACTTGTTCGTGGATGATGCCTGGAACCCATGCCACCAACCTCGAGGCACTGCCAGACCGTTCCAATCTTCAGGTCGAAACAGGATGTTCGATTGACCCAAGTCTTGCATGGCCAGAGGCATTGGAACTGTCGAGCGAGCACCCCCTTCCGTGGGACGGCGCGCCCGTGCTGATGACCTCGGCCCGCCTGAACGTCTGGTATGGGGGCGAGCCATCCTGGACGCGGTTCGAGATGAACTACTACAGCACCACCACAATGGGCATGGAGAGCTACGTCATCACCTACCTGGGAGGTTCGGCGCACTTCGAGCCATTGGACCGGGGCGAGTTCCGCAACGTCGCATGTGAGGGCACCGGGCTTGAATGTCTCGTCGATGGCCGGCACGCGGCCCCGGCAGATGCAGACGCGGTCCTGCCTGCACATGTCAGAGACATGGCCGCGGACTTCGACGGCGACGGCGTTGCTGAGTTGCTGCAGGTCGACGGTGATGCCTTTGCTTTCTTGGACTTGCCCACCGGCATTGACCTGGGCGTGCGCGTCCAAAATCCCGTCGGCCTTGACGTCTTCCTCGCCGAAGACGTGACCGGCAATGGACATGTGGACCTGGTTCACCAGACTGGCGTCCTCGCAGGGCCGCTCTCTGACGGAACGGCGTTGGGCGCCGCCGATGCTGTCAGCTGGACGCTGATACATGATTCAGAGCCGTTTGGCGTCGGCGAGGTCAATGGGGACGGCACGCTCGATCTGGTGCTTCGTCGCCGTGGTGGTGAGGGAGTCGATCTCGTCGTCGGACCGATGACCGGTGCCAAGACGCCGCTTTCTATGATCGAATGTGTTGGTGCCGGTCCGCTCGACCATTGCGACGTTGAGGTGATGGAAGACTTCGATGGCGACGGCCGCGCAGAGCTCGTGGTCAAAAGATGGGGCGGGCGTGCCTACATCCACATGGACCTCGACCCTGCGGCAGGGCTTCGGGATGTCTCGGACGCCGACGTCTTCATCGACCTGAGTGCTGCGCCACTCGGCGACGCAGATGGCGATGGACTTCCCGACCTAGTGGTCGGCCATGGTGTAGCGCTGGCACCATTCAGCGCTGGTGAAATTGAGACCGGCGACCTCGTGGCGAACTTTGGCAGACAGCCGCGCCCGGCCGGCGACGTAAACGGGGACGGCATGACGGATCTCATGTTGCAGCACGAACACCTGCACCTCGCTCCATTTGTCG
>CAYYHT010000185.1:0-11362 GCA_964471355.1 uncultured Enterobacteriaceae bacterium | reverse complement strand
GACCAAGCCGGTGGCCATCAGCATCACGCCTTGGAACAGGTCGGTCATGATGACCGCGGTCTGACCTCCAAAGGTGACGTAGACAGCCGAGATGCCCGCCACCATGCACGCGGCCGCAAACACCGCCCAAGAGGTCGCTGGATGCGCGCCACCCAGGGTATTGACCCACATGTCCGGCGGCACAAGCACCTGGTCCAGCTTGAGCAGGATGTTCAGCGCCGAGCCCATCGTGAACAGGTTCACGCCGATGTAGCCAATCAGGTACACGAGCAGCAGGCCGGTCACCGTATTGCGGGTGGTCCGACCAAAGCGGTGCTCGAAGTACTCCGGAATGCTGGTCAGCCGGGTGAAGTACAGGATGGGCAGCCATCCGAACAGCAGCAGGGGCAGCCAAAACCAATCGTTTAGATAGGTCTGGGAGCTGGCTAGACCATGATTCCAGGCCACTTGGCTGTACTTGACGAAGCTGTAGCTGCCGATGACCGACGCGACGAGCGAGAACGCAATGAGCCACCAGCTGAAGCGCTGGCCGCCAAAGAAAAAATCCTTGGTGTCCTTCTGATTTTGACCGTAGAAGGTGCCGATCAGCAGGATGCACAGGAAGTACCCAACCATCACCGCGTAGTCGAGGCGGGTGCCGATGACCTTGTCGGTGTTGAGCTTGGGTCCGGTGTAGGCGACCTCTGGAAGCGTGTCCATGGGCGCGTACTGCAGGTAGCCCTGCACAAAGAAGAAGAAGGCCAAGCCTCCGACCATCTTCAACAGATTGGCGAGCTTGTCGCCCTCTGTGCCCAGGTAGCCGGACTTGAAGCCGTACACCAGGCCCACCGAGAAGATGATGCCGCCGACGGCGTACTGGTAGATGAACGGGTCCATTGTCGCGAGGGTAGGTCTCTTGACGTCGCGGCGCAACCGGCTAAAGGATGCGTAACTCTAGAGTGAGTTACGGATATCAATGACTGTACATATCGCCGAAATGTCCGCCAAAGAACTGCGCAATCTCGCATCCAAGCTCAAGATTGTGGGGCGCAGCAAGATGAAGAAGGCGGCGCTGATCGCCGCTGTCACCGCCGCAATGGGCGAGCCCGAGCCGGCCACCGCGGCCCAGATCCCGAAGATTTCGCCTCCGCCCGTCGGAAATCCAGAGCCGACACCGCAGTTGGCACCTGTTCCTGTGGCCGAGCCGGCACCGGCTCCGGTCCACCCTGCTGCTGGCAAGGGACCGTTGTTGCCGCCGCTGAACCTCCCCGATGCGCCCACCCACTACGATGACAGCTTCTTGTCGCTGCTACCAAAGACTCCGGGCTCCCTGGTCTGCGTGTGGTCCTTGGGCAATGCCGAGCGCCGGGCCCTGGTCGGACGGCCTCTGGAATTGAGGATCATCGACCAGACCTGGGACCACCGAGTGGTGCACCGCGCAAACCCCGACCTCGATGCTCGGCACTGGGCGGTCAGCGGCCTGACTCCCGACCGCACCTACCGGGCCCTGTTGGGCTCCATTCAATCCGGCGAGTTCGTCGCGGTGCTGTGGAGCCGGGCCTTGCCTCTGCCCCCCACCCGACCTCGGCCATGGCGCGTTGAAGACGTGGTGTGGACCGACGGCGTGCGCACTCAGTCGCACGGCGGCACCTGGCGAACGGGAACCGCCACGTCCAGCCCAGACCTCCCATGGGGCGGCAGCCCAGTGGGGACCCGACGATGAGCGGCGATCTGTGCTTGGTGCTGCACGCGCACCTGCCGTTCATTCGGCACCCCGAATACCCCGAGTTCCTCGAAGAGGATTGGCTGTACGAGGCCATCACCGAGACCTACCTGCCGCTCCTCCAGATGATGGAGTCCCTGTGGCAGGACGGTGCGGACTTCCGGCTGACCATGACGCTCACGCCGTCGCTCATCTCGATGCTCGACGACCCCCTGCTGCGCGAGCGCTACGCGGCCCATGTCCGCCGTGTGCGAACCCTCGCCGCCGAAGAGGCGAGTCGCTACGGCGGCGCCCAGGGCCGCTTGGCCCACTGGTACGAGCAGCAGTTTGCGACCCGTGCCCAACAGTTCGAGGACTGGGACCGCGACCTGGTTGGCGCCTTTGGCCTGTTTCAACAGCGAGGCCGGCTGGAGATCATCACCTGCGGCGCCACTCACGGCTTCCTTCCGGCCATGGCCGATGTGCCCGAGGCCGTGCACGCCCAGGTCCACATCGCCGCCGAGCACTACCGAGCCCGCTTCGGGCGCAATCCGAACGGCATCTGGCTGCCCGAGTGCGCCTATGTGCCCGGCCTAGAACACATGCTGGCCGACGAGGGCATTCGCTTCTTCATCGGCGAGCGCCATGCCATCGAGCACGCCAGTCCGCGTCCGGCGCACGGCGTGTACGCCCCAATCGTCATGCCCGCCGGCGTGGCGGTCTTCGCCCGCGATCCCGAGACGAGCGCCCAGGTCTGGTCTGCCGACTCTGGCTACCCCGGACATGCTGACTACCGCGAGTTCCACAGGGATGTCGGCTTCGACGCTCCCTTCGAGCACATCGCCCCCTACGTCCAGCCCAATGGCCACCGCAAGATGGTCGGCATCAAGTACCACCGGGTCACTGGAAAGACCGACAACAAGCAGTGGTACGACCCTGCGCGCGCCGCAGAGATCGCCGAGCAGCACGCCGGCAACTTCATCTTCAACCGCGAGCTGCAGGTCAAACACCTGGCCCAAGAGCTCGGTCGGGCGCCCGTTGTCGTCGCTCCCTACGACGCCGAGCTGTTCGGCCACTGGTGGTTCGAGGGACCACAGTTCTTGGAGCACGTCATTCGCAAGGCTGCTGGCAGCCCACACATCCGGCTGACCACTCCGTCCGAGCACCTCGACGCCAATCCTATTCAGCAGGTGGCGCAGCCCGGCTTCTCGACCTGGGGAGCCGGCGGCTACGCCGACGTGTGGCTGGGCACCGAGAGCGAATGGATCTACGCCCACCTCCTGCCCATGGCCCGCCGAATGGTGCGACTGGCCGACCGCTTCGACAGCCCCGACTCGCTGGACACCGCCGCGCTGAACCAGGCGGCTCGCGAGCTATTGCTGGCCCAGAGCAGCGACTGGGCGTTCATCCTGCACACCGACACCAGCGCCGACTACGCCCGCAACCGCACTGTCGAACACATCAAGCGCTTCAACGCCCTGGCCAGCCAGCTTGAGCACAACGATGTCGACGAGGGACTGGTCCGTGCGCTCGAGGCTCGGGACAACCTGTTCCCCGACCTGGACTACCGCGTGTACCGGCCACGGTTAGAATCAGGGCATGTACACGCATGAGCTTGAATGAGGGCGCTGCCCTTGCTGCTGCTGGTCTCGGGCTGCCTGCCGTTGCCATTTGCGGTACCCCCGGCTGAAGTGTCAGCCTCCGTCGGCGCCAGGGTGGCCGGTGCAGCGCCTCCCCCGACCAACTGGGCCGGGGTGGGGACCGATGCCGACACGGTTGTTCGCGCCGGCTTGTACCCCGCGGGATGGAACCCCGACTGGATGGAGCGCCCGATTGATCTCGGCGCCGGCTATGTCGCCGAATTCGGCCCCAGCGGCGCCTTTACCCATGGTGGCTACGGCGAGTTCCGCTTCCACCCATGGGTCCAAGAGCGCTACGACACCAATGGGCCCGGTGCGTGGCGGGTCGTGCTGCACCTGACCGGAGATGTGCTGTACTCACCGGTGGTGGGCACCGGCGGTGGCGGCTCTGTGGGCGTCAGCTTCGAGGGCGCCAGCTTCGTGGACGGAGACGTCAGCCAGGCCAACGCCGACGGCGGGCTCATCGCAGTCGCCTATGGCGAGGTGAGCTACGCCGCGGGGCTCGACTTCAGCTACCGATACCTGCCCGGCTACAGCTGGTTCGGACTTCAGGTCCGGTTCCGGTTTCGCATGCCCGCCGCCGCTGGGGTGCTGCTGGTGCCGATCTGGGAATTTCTGTAGTCTGCGCCCATGCACACCGCCTTTGTCCTGGCAGCCGGCTTCGGCACACGCCTGCGTCCCCTCACCAACCACGTACCCAAGCCCCTGGTTCCGGTGTGTGGAATCCCCATGCTGGCCTATGCACTGGCCCTATGCAGCCGTCATGGGCTGACCAAGGTGGTGGTCAACTCCCACTGGCTCGCCGAGACCTTAGAGCCCTGGGCCGGCAGCCACGAGGGGGTCGAGGTCACGATTTCGAAGGAACAACCCGAGATTCTCGGCACCGGCGGCGGACTCAAGCTGGTCGCCAAACAGCTCGCCGACCGGTTCGCCATCGTCAACGCCGACGTGCTCTCGGATGTCGATCTCAAGGCTCTGATGTCTGCGGTGCCTGACGGCGGAGCGGCCATGGCACTGCGTTCGGGGCCCACCGATCAATATGGAGTCGTCGCCGCAGACTCCACCGCCATCGTCACCAAGCTGGTGGCCGTTGCCAGCGCGCCCGCAAGTGGTGAGGTCGCGCTCGACACACACTTCACCGGCATTCATGCCATGACTCGTGACTCGCTCAAGCACGTGCCCGACGGCTTCGCTGGCATTGTGCGCACTGCATACAAGCAGATCGTGCCCCAGCGACTGGTCGGGGCCATCCGCCACGAGGGCGTCTGGCTCGATGTGGGCGATCCCGAGGCCTACCTCGAGACCAACCTGATCGTGCTGTCGGGCGGTGTGCGCCTGTCTATCGATCCGATGCCTCGTGCAGCATGGGCGCGCAGCGGCGATCGAAGCTTTGGCGACGCTGCGAAGGTCGTGGGAGCCATGATTCGCAAGAACGCTTGGATCGGCAACGGGGCCACAGTCGACGGGGCCACCATCGAAAACAGCGTCGTCGGAGCCAACGCAACGGTTCCCGCCGACACCGTGCTGGTGGACAGCGTGGTCTGGGACGGCTGCACAGTGCCCCAGGGGGTTCACGAGCGCGTCGTGATCCATCCCGGAGGCTGCCTGCAGATTTGAGTGCCGTGATCGCCGGACTGCACGCCCTGTTCTGGACAATCTTTGCCGTCCGCGGCGTCGTCGGACTGCTGGCGACGCGAGCCGCAGACAGCCAGACGACCCCCACCTCGATCGGTGTGGTTGTGCTGCACGCACTCGGCATGGGCGCATTCTTCGGAGCCCTTCTTCCCACGCTGCAGCTGCGCATCTGGCTCTGGCCGCCCCAGCCCGAGCTGGGTGCTGTGGTGCTGGTCGCGGCCAATGCGCTGGCGATCTGGACGCTGCTGGTCTTCCGTTCCTGGCGGCTCGCAGCCCAGCTCGACAGCGACCACGAGCTGATGACGACCGGCCCCTTTGCGCTGGTGCGGCATCCCATCTACGTGTCGGTGAACCTGTACGGACTGGGCACCTTGCTGGCGCTGCCGAGCGCCTGGCTCCTCGCTGGCACCGTCGCGCTCTGGGTCACCGGCGACACGCGGGCTCGCGCCGAAGAACTGGCCCTGATCGGTGTGTTCGGCGATGACTACCGTCAGTACAGTCAGCGGGTAAAGCGCTTCTTCCCGGGCGTCTACTAGGGGGGTGAGTCCGTAGTGTCCAAGGAGCGGCGAGCTTCGTCTCGCCGTCGATCCGCTGCAACGGCGAGACGAAGCTCGCCGCTCCTTGTTCGACAACGCTCCGGACTTCGGACCAGGGCGCTGAAAACCGAGCGGAGCAAGTTTTTCATCGGCCTACCAGGCGTAGACTCCGGTCCGGAGGATGAGTGGACGACCCTGTGCACAACGCACTCCGCTCTCGGCCGATTTCGCTGTGGCAGGCGCTAGAGAGCGGCGTCATCGGGCTTGAGAAGACGCTGGCACGCTGGGCTCAGCTGGTCATGGCCATCTCCGGATTCATCGCTGTCTACGTCTCGTTCTTTGTCACTCCGCAGATGGGATTCCCATTGCTGGGGCTGTGCGTGCTGGGCTTTGGGTGGTTCACCTTTGTGCACACGATGCTGGACCGCGAGATCGCCGTACCAACAGTCCGTATGGCCACGCCGATCGTCGAAGTCTCGATCGCGGCCGCGGCCATCCCCGTGATGGTGCTGACCGAGGGGCCCGCCTATGCCCTCGGCAGCTGGGTGCCGGCCCAGCTGTACACCGTCTTCATCATCGGCTCGATCCTGCGTCTGGATCCGAAGCTGCCGGCCATCTTGGGTGTGGTCGCGGGCTTGCAGTACGGAGCTGTGTACTGGGGCCTGATTCTGGGCCTGCTCGCCGACCCGATTCCCCTGCTGCACCAGCCCCGCATGCAGATCGTGCGGGTGCTGACGCTGATGAGCTTCGGTGTCGCCGGTTCATACGCCGTGGTGGCGATGCGCAAGGCCGTCGAGGTCGCAAACAACCAGGTCCGGGCCACCGAGCTGTTTGGCAAGTACCGAATCGGGAAGCAGATCGCGTCCGGCGGCATGGGCATTGTGGTCGAGGCCATGTACTGCCCGGAGGGTGGCTTTGAGCGCAAGGTGGCCATCAAGCTGATTCATCCTCACCTCGCCTCCGACACCGTCCTGATCGAGCGCTTTCGCGAAGAGGCGCAAATCTGCGCACAGCTGCGGCACCCAAACATCGTCGCGGCACTCGACTTTGGCGTGGTGGGCGAGACCTACTTTTTTGCGATGGAGTACGTCGACGGCACCACGCTGAACCAGCTGATCGCCCATGTGCGCGAGGAGGGTCCGCTGCCACCTGCCCTGGTCGCTTACATCGGACACGAGGTCGCCAGCGCCCTGGCCTTTGCCCATTCTGGGGTTCGGGACGGCAACGGCAAGCTCATGGGAGTCGTCCACCGAGACCTGAGCCCGACGAACGTGCTGGTGGACCGCGCAGGCCAGGTCAAGCTGACCGACTTCGGTGTCGCCCGTCTGGCTGGCGTCTCGATGGACCTCAAGACAACCACCCTCGTCGGCAAGCCGTCATACATGGCCCCCGAACAGCTTCAGGACGGCGCCATCTTGCCCGCAGCCGATGTATGGAGCCTGGCTGTGGTGTTGTGGGAGTTGCTCATGGGCAAGCGCCTGTTCCGCAAGAAGGGCATGGAGGCGACGCTGCTGGCGGTGCTGCAGAAGGACATCCCCAACACCGACATCGCCCAATGGGACGCTTTTTTCGCCAAAGCACTCGTGCGTGACCCCGCCGTCCGGTTCAAGAACGGAGGCGAGATGATGGAAGCGCTGCAGCAGCTGCAGCAGCACTTTGGCTATGCCCGTCCCGACGATCTCGCCGCCGTCGTCGCCAGCCTGTTGGCCGACCCGGCTCAATGAGCGGCTCGCAATGTGAGCTAGGCGTCGGACTCGGACGGCACCACCGCAGCGACGATGCGCTCGTCGACGCCAAGATTGCGCAGGAAGCGCTCGCGCTCTGAGTGTCGCTCGGCCACTTCGGCTCGGTACACGTCGGTGCGGCCGTCGCGAGCGTACATGCGCTGCGGACACAGGATGTCGGCACCCACAAGCTGCACGAGAGCGGCATTGTCAGGATGGTCCACGTCGACCACTTCGTAGCCAAAGTCGGTGTCGGCGGTCCAGACGATGTTGCCGCCGAACAGCGCCTCGAGCATGGCGCTGCTGTGGCGGATCTTGACCTTGTGGGCCTTGCCCTGCTTGACGTCGTTGGCGTCGCCGCCAACGTAGCCGGTGTTCATCATCCAGCAGCGAATCCACGGTGCGGTCTCGAGCAGCTCGGTGAACCGAACGGCCTGGTTCTCGTGGGCTCGGGGGAAGAAGGGCTGCGTAAACGGTGAGCGGACGCGGCCTCGGTCCTTGCCGGCGGCAGACGTCTTGGTGGTCTCGCCGAGCATGAAGTAGCCGGCGACCTGCTCGGGTGATGTGAAGCGCACCAAGCCTGGGGTGATGGCACCGCTGCCCTCGTCGCGGTTGAGCACGCCCATAGACCGTACAGGAGGCAGGTCCTGGGGATTGGCGGCGTCTTCGATGACGGACATCGGAATGATTGAGCGGCCATTGGCGGTCCAGACGGTGAAGTCCCAACCGTCGCGGGGGGTTCCGCTGGAATCGATGACGTCGACGCAGTGCACGCGGCCCTGGATGTAGGCGTCGACGTTGTCGGGGTCGGCGCCGGTGTCGACCAGCACATCGCGAAGCCGAGCGACCTCGGCCGAGGTGAGCACCGACTTGAAGAAGTCCGGGGTGCCGTCCGCATCGAGGTAGGCGTTCTCGAGCCAGGCATCGCGCGACATGGTGCCGCGGTAGATGACGGGCTCGGCCTGTTCGGTCAGTCCGATGGTCTTGGCAAAGCATCCGTTCTCGGTGATCGACAGCTCGCCGCCGGGCCACAGGGTGACCATGTCATCCTGCACTGGCTTTACGCCGTCGCCCTGCTTGGAGAAGGTGGTCGTGGTCTTGCCCGTGCCGGACAGTCCCAGAATGGCAACCGTGAGGCGCTCTCCGTTGATGGTGACCTCTTTGGCACCCGCGTGCAGCGTGAGCCCACCCTGCTGCCAGCTGTCGTCGCAGAGCATGCGCAGTGCGCCCTTCTTGGACTCGCCGAAGTAGTCGGGACCCATCACATAGGTGATGTGGTTGTCGAGGTCGACGAGGATGCGCTGGCCACCAGGCACCGGCGGACGGAAGTCGGGCGTGTACACAACGCGGAATCGCGGATTGAATGCACGGCTGGGGTCGACTTCGACGGCCGACCGCGGAAATGCGAGAATCTGCTGCATGGCGGCGATGTTTGCGCCCTCGATGGTGTACAGCCACTGCACGGGAACGGCGCGGGGGCCAACCCCCACCCAGCCCTGAATCTCAATCAGCTGGCCCTTGCTCTGGATGTAGTCGGCCTGGAGCGCGATGAGGCGCTGGGCATCGGATCGCGCAATGGTCTTGTGGCTGTAGCCAGAGCTGGCCTCGTCGGTGATGACGAAGGTGTGCTTGGCCTGGCGGGCCTTGTTGCGGCTGACCTTGTTCAGGCTGCCAGACGCCGTCTGCTGGACCGATGGGGTGTGCAGCAGCGTCAAGTCTCGCAGGTCACCCTGGGTCGGGTTGACGATGCGGTCAGCGTCATAGCGCAACCAGTGAGAATGCCAACTGAAGGCGGACTTCAAGCCTGGGACACTGTGGTCCGGACCAATGGTCTCCATGAACGACCTCGCGGAGGGGGGGGAAAGCAGTTGGTAACGGCGGCCGGATCTGGCGTAAACAAGACGATCGCAGATTCTGATTGCGCCGCTTTCACCTGACCTTTTCTCCGGTCCCGAACTGAATCAGGCCTCACTGCCAGGGTGGCAGCTGGTTGGACTTTTCGCCCGAGACCTCACAGGGCTCTGTAGGATGTGCGCACAAACCCTTCATCAGGCGTGAGCGCGATGACCCTGATTGCAATTTCGATACTGGCCACAATCGGGTGCACAAAGGCGGAGCCTGAGCCCGCTGAGCCCTACACTGACGTGGTCTTCGACGAGACCCGCATCTCATCTGACACGGCCGCCGAGGACTTCCAGAACATCTACGCCGACTTCGATTTCCACGACGGTCCATTCGAAGAGGTCTTGTTCATCGCCGACCTGAGCACCACCTGCTTTCCGTTTGAGCAATGGGATGACAATCCCCCGCCGGCCGGACAGAACTGGCCCGCCTCATGTGACGCCTTCGACCGCAACTTCGAGTTCACCATGGACGAGCCCGTGGCGGATGGTGATCCCCCTGCCCTGGAGATTGTGCGGGCCATCACCCCATTTGGGGGGCCGATGCACATCGAGGTTGACATCACCGACCTGGCGAATGGCAAGCCCGGCGCGCACCAGCTGCATGCCCACATCACCAGCTGGTCCGACGGGGCTGGATTGGTCAGCGGCAGCGCCGGCGGCTGGAACATCAGCGCCAGCATCCAGGCCACCCCCGGGACTCCGCGGGACAACATGCTGGCGGTGGTTCCCCTCTTCAACGGCAACGTCACCACCGAGAGCACCCCCGAAGAGTTCACCTTCGAGCTGCCTGATCACACAGAAGACTGGCGCATTGAGTACCGGGTCACGGGACACGGAGGCGCCAGCGACTCCAGCTTCAGCTGCATTGGCCCCGCCGAGGAGTTCTGCAGGCGTCACCACCACGCGTTCATGGACGGCACCGAGTTCGACGACTTTGTGCCCTGGCGTGATGACTGCGAATTGGGCTGCACCACCACCTCAGGTGGGCCATTCGGCTCCTACTGCGCCGAGAACCCCTGCGGCCATCCAGACAGCGTGCGCGCCCCGCGAGCGAATTGGTGCCCGGGATCGGTGACGCCGGCCATTGTCTGGGATGAGCACGATCTGGACCTGGAGCCAGGCAGCCACACCATCAATTTCGTCGTCGACGACATGGTTCCCGGCGGCAGCTGGCGCACTTCGGTCGCGTTCTATGCCAGCGGAGATCTGCCCGAAGAGTAAGCGGCCCGCCATCCCAGGCCTCTGGCCCTGTACACTCGCGGACTTCATGGCTGACGACGACTACACAAAGGCCCTCGAGAAGGGCGCGCGACACTTGGTTCGCATTGCCCGCGCCGGCAACCTGCCGGCAGTACACCTGCGTGAGGCCGAGATCAAAGCGCTGCTCGACCAGCTCGGGCGTGGCCGCAGCGTCTTGCTGGTCGGACCCACCGGTGTCGGCAAGACCTCGGTCATTCACGGAGCCGCCAAATCACTCGCTGCCAAGGGCTTTGGCGCCATAGCAGAGATCTCGACCGTCACAGTGTTGGCGGGCACCCGCTACCTCGGCGAGTGGCAGGGCAAGCTGACCAAGATCTGCGAAGCCGCTGCTGCGACCTCGACCATTTTGTACTTCAGCGACGTGCACAACCTGCCGCGGGCTGGGCGCACCAGCAACAACGACACCAACTTCCTCGACGCGCTCAAGCCCTTCGTCGAGAGCGGCCGCATCACCATGCTGGCCGAGGCCAATCCCGAGACGC
The DNA here is from genome assembly GCA_964471355.1 of uncultured Enterobacteriaceae bacterium. Classification (GTDB taxonomy): domain Bacteria; phylum Myxococcota_A; class UBA796; order UBA796; genus CAYYHT01. Next base: position 500 of record CAYYHT010000185.1, on the reverse strand, counting down.
TGCGCGCCATGGAGCGAGTGCCTGGGTTCTCGGAGTTGTTCACCAAGGTCGCCATCGAGCCCATGACCGCGCAGCAGGTCGACACGGTGCTCAGCGAGCAGGCAACCGCCCTCGGACTCGACGTCGTCAAGCCCGCACTCGACGCGATGGTCAAGCTCACGACGCGTTTTCTGCCGGCACGCCCTCAGCCCGCCCCGGCACTGGCGCTGATCCGCCAAGTTCGCGACTACCAAATCCAAAAGCAGGGAATCGGCGAGGACGAGCCGATTGACGAGGCGTTCATCGAGCGCGTCTTCTCGATCTACTCCGGCCTGCCTCGCTTCATCGTCAGCCGCTCCGAGACGCGAAAGGCCGAAGACATTCGGCAGTGGTTCTCAGAGCGAATTGTCGGGCAGCAAGAGGCCATCGAAGCGGTGGTCCAGGCGATTGCGCTGTTCAAAGTTGGGTTGTAAGACCCCAAACGTTTGTTGGGCACCTTCCTCTTCGTCGGCCCCACTGGG
>CAYYHT010000184.1:0-11373 GCA_964471355.1 uncultured Enterobacteriaceae bacterium | reverse complement strand
ATCACGATGTTCGACGTGGTGGCGCCCAGTGACACGTAGAGCTTGGCGCATGCAATGGCGGCAGCGCCGGCACCCGAGAAGACCATCGTCGTCTCGGCCAGCGTTCTATCCGTGAGCTCTACAGCATTGAGAAGCGCGGCGGCGGAGATGATGGCCGTGCCGTGCTGGTCGTCGTGAAAGACGGGAATGTCGACTTCCTCTTGCAGGCGTCGCTCGAGCTCAAAGCACTCGGGCGCTTTGATGTCTTCGAGGTTGATGCCGCCAAAGGTCGGGGCCATCGCCTTGCAGATGAGCAGCATCTCTTCGACGGTGTCGGAATTCAGCTCGATGTCGAACACATCGATATCGGCGAACTTCTTGAACAGGTTCGCCTTGCCTTCCATGACCGGCTTGGCCGCTTCGGGGCCGATGTCACCCAGACCCAGAACCGCTGTGCCATTGGTGATGACAGCGACCAAGTTGCCCTTGGCGGTGTACTTGAACACGTCGTTTGGAGTGCGGTGGATGTGCAGGCATGGCTCAGCCACACCGGGGGTGTAGGCGAGCGAAAGGTCACGCTGCGTATTGAGGGGCTTGGTGGCCGCGACCTCAATCTTGCCGGGACGACCTTCGGAGTGGTAGACGAGCGATTGCTGCTTGTAGTCGGACAATGGACTTCTCCAGAAACGAGCGGGCATGCTACCGGAGGGGAAGGCAAAGCGGCAGGCGCGAAAAGAACTTCGCGCTCTGGCTGGCCACCTCAGCCTCAACGAAACCGGCTCCCCCCGAATGGGGAGAGCCGGGTCCGAGAAGTCCGTAAGCCGAGTTTTGTGCCCTCGTTCAGTCGCCATTCCGAGGGCGTGGACCATTCATCTAGGACCGCCGTTACCGACGGCCTCGAGCAACCTACCCGACAGTTTCGGGCGGGCCGCCCTCAAACACTGCTCTATTCGGTCTTGCTCCAAGTGGGGTTTGCCTGGCCGACACCGTTACCGGCGCCGCCGGTGCGCTCTTACCGCACCCTTTCACCCTTACCGAGACAGCCTTGCGGCCACCTTGGCGGTCTACTCTCTGTTGCACTTGCCTCCAGGTCACCCCGACCGGGAGTTACCCGGCACCTTGCCCTAGCGGAGCTCGGACTTTCCTCCCGTGGACCCCATGACAGGGACCACCGGCGGTCCTCAAGTCTTCTCGAACACCGGCCAGCTAATCGGTCTTGAGCGACCGTACGAGGCGGACTCCTGCATCCGACGCGCGATCGTCCTGCAGAAGGCGTGAACGGGAGGCGGAGCGACATTCATCGACGGTGGTGCCCCATGCTCCTCCCCGAATGGCGCGGTAGACGGGGCCGGCCGACTGCGGACGAATGCGGTCCCAATGCAATCGCTCATCGATCACGTCGAGGTCGCGTGGCGAATACTGATTTCGGCACCAGTCTCGGCTGTTTCCCGCCAAGCCTCGCACGCCGTAGGGCGACTCATCTTGGTCGTGACCGAACACCGATGCGGGCCGCACATACTCTCGGTGGCTCTCGCCCATGCAGGCCCACGTCGGGTCCAGGAACTGCCCCAAGGGGAATGGTCTGGCATCGACCCCACGAGCCGCCTTCTCCCACTCGAGCTCGTGCGGCAGCCGCCATTTTTGGCCGTCTTCATCGGCCAACCACTTTGCATACGCGAGCGCAGACTTCCATGTGACCAGCATCACGGGCAGCTCTGTCCGGCCCGCGTGGCCCTCTTCGTCCCCGGGCAGCTCAAACATGTTCTGTTTGTTGATGGGGAAGCGCACCGGGTACAGCTTGCGACTCTGTTCGCCGCCACCGGGTGAGTATTGCTCGGCCTCGTCGTAGCGCCCATAGCGCTGCAGCTGGTCGATAAACTCGAAGTACTCGGCGTTGGTCACGGGGTGCGACTGCATGAAGAAGCCGTCTGCCCACACCCGCTGGCGAGCCGCGGCATTTGGTGCGGACGGGTCGCCTCCGGCCGTGAACCAGCCTGCGGGCACGTATACGTCGCCCTCGATGATCTCGTAGGTCTTGGGCAGGTAGATCGGATGGGGCTCGGTTCCGCCCGGGGGCACACCGTCCCAGTGCTCCCCTCGCCCAATGTGCACCGGATAGCGGACTGGAATGCGCCGGTAGGACTCAATCGAGACCAAGTAGCTGCCCATGGGCAGCTGCAGCTTGATGATCGGACTTGTATGGGGCTCGCCCACTGCACGCAGCACCAGGCGGCGTCCGCGCTTGACGTACCTGAAGATCTGGACCTTGGCACCGGGAGGGTCCGTCACCAGAGTCAAGGCTCCATCACCCTGCAGGTATTCCTCGAAGCGCCCCCGGTGGTGACTGCGCAGCATCAACAGCTCACGTTCGGCCTCTTGCGCCTCGCCTGCCCGCTCGGCGCGTTCATGGCGCTCTTTGTACACGTCGGCAAGCAGCGCATGCGCTTCATCGAGCTCGGGGAATCGTTCGAGCGCAGCACGGGCGTTGTGGGTCAGTGTCACCTCAAGCATCTCGGCGCCGCGCTCAAGCCGGTCAGCCCGGTCGATCGAGGTCCACGCCGGCTCCTTTTCGGCCGCGGGGGCAAACACCGGCGTGTCGTCGAGCATCGCCTCGGCGTCCTCGCGCAGCGCACTACTACGCCGACGCAGTCGATCCAGCTCATCGCGCTTGGATTCGGCCCTCGTCAGCAGTTCAAGAGCCGCTTCACGACGCTGTGCACCGTCGAGCCAAGACGAAATCACCGCCGACAGCTCGCGACCCGTCGAGTATCGATCTCGGCTCTGGCGCTGCATCGCACGCATGCACACCTGGCGCAGGGCCTCGGGAATGGACGGGTCCTCTGGCAGCGGGTCTGGTGGGCCCTCCAGCAGGGCGCGCAAGATGGCATTGCCCGAGCGGCCGGCGTAGGGGGCCTTGGAGCCCAGAATTTCATACAGAATCGCGCCCAATGCATAGACATCGGAGTGCGGCCCCTGGGCCTCTCGGTCTCCAGCGGCCTGTTCGATGGGCATGTACGAAGGAGTACCCGCCACACTGCCAATCATCGTCTTCTTGGAGTCGTCCTGGCTGCGGCTTGTGATGATGCTCGCAGCGCCAGAGTCCTCCTCGGCCTTGCCGCTGTTGAGCACCTTGGCGATGCCCCAGTCCACAACCAACACCTCGCCGAACTCGCCGACCAAGATGTTCTCTGGCTTGAGGTCTCGGTGAATGACGTTGCGTGAGTGCGCGTATCCGACGGCCTCACACACCTTGAGGAATGCGTCTACAAGGCGCCGAAGCGTCCAGCGCTGCTCGCCGTGGTCGGTCGAGTCGGGACCTTCGCGGCGGGCCTTGTGGTACGCATTGATGACCTTGCCCAGATCTTGGCCGCGAACCTCTCGCATGGTGAAGTAGTACCGACCGTCTGCAAAGCGGCCGACCTCGTGCACAGGCACGATGCTTGGGTGCTGAAGCTGGCCTGTGGCCTGGGCCTCGGCGATAAAGCGGGACACGATTCGCGAGTCGCCAGCAAGCTCGCGACGAATGACCTTGACCGCGAGCACGCGTTTCAGCGTGCGGTCGAAGACCCGTCGAACTTCGCCCATGCCCCCCACACCCAGCAGCCCAAGGTCGACAAAGCGCCTCTCGCGCAGGGTCTCTGGCGTGGCGTCTGCGCCCGCACCAGGCCCCGAGCTGTTGTCGATCCACACCATGGTGGACTTGTTGGCGTCTTTCTCTTGTTGGCTGGCGGGCGTCGCCACCGCGGGTGCCTGGATGGTCTCGTCGGCCAGCTGCACGATGCCTTGCTCGGAGTCGTCGGCCGTCGTCTGCGGAGGCGAAGACTGGGTGTCTGGCTGAGTCTCGACTCCCGACGGCGAGTCGTAAAACTCCAGCGCCTCCTCGACGGGTGATTCCTTGAACAGCACCTCGGCGTCTAGGTCGGGGCCGAGCATGGTGCGCAACATCTCGGGCGTCGCTGGGGTCAGCGTCTCGGTGCGGGGAAGATTCGCCGGGCTGATGTCCTTGCCGATGGCATCGAGCAATGCATCTCGGTCCCGGGGAGCCAGGGTCTTAAATGCCTCCCGCAGGTCAGCAGGCAACAGCGTCTCACGGCTGTCGGTGAGCTTGGGTGGCGGAGGCGGAACGGGAAGTCGCGACGCAAATCGCTTGGCGACCTCTTCGGTCACTTCAACCGTTTCGGTCTCGGGATCATCGCCGAACTCGATCATCGTGTTCGGATCGAATCCATTGCCGTCTCGGCCCGCCAAATAGCGCCTCCTGGCCGCGATTCTACACGCAACGAAGCCCTAGGTCAGAAGCGGACCGTGCCCTCGCCGGTTGCGAGAGTGATTGCCCGCAGTGCATGGGCGCTGTCACCGATCAGGTCCAGGTACATTTGGCGCGTCGATTCGTCTTTGGCCAGCTCAGGCATCTTGTCAAAGAGCCCGAGCTTGTGGATGGCGTCGATGGTGACGACCAGCTGTTCGAGCATCAACCCCAAGTCCACTTTCTGCTGGTCGGTCGCGACAAACAACTCCATCGCTGCCGCCTTGTGCAGCGTCTCGAGCAAGTGCCCTAGAAACTTCAGCCGCTGAATCAGCAACACCGACGTGTACTGAGGCTGCGATTTGATGGCGTCGTCGACGAGGACAAGTTCTTGGCGAAAACGCCAGAACAACACTGGAATCTCGCCGACCACCAGTTCACGGTCCTCGGGAGTCCCGTAGCCTCTGCCAACCGCATAGGCAGCTCCTTGCATGAGGTGAGCACCACCACAGGTGTAGCGGAAAATCCCCTGGCCACGTTTGTTGATGCGCGTGTTGCGCGACATGCTCTTGCGCAGCGGCCTGTTCTCGAGAACCAGCCTGCTGCTGACTGCGTGTGTGTAGTCGTCCAGAGTCATCGCATGGCCATCAGCCGCGGTCCAGGCAAGCTCCTCGGGTCCCCAAGTCGCCAGCGCCTGCAGCGACCAAGGAGTGTTGTTCCAGTCGCCCAAGCTCGTGGTGTTTTCGTCGACCCAGGCGCGGTGCAGGCTGCCTCGGTACAGGTCGGCGACCTTAAACGGCTGCCCCTCGACGGTGACCTCGTGCTGTGGATCGACACCCATCTCAGTCATCGCCTTGAGCAGCAGCTCAGCGTGGGGCTCGACGAGACTGTCGCCCCTGCGCTCGGGGAAGCGAACGGCCTTTTCACCGCCAACATCGACCACTTCGGCGTAGTTGGCGAACACGTGGTCGACTGCGCTCCCACCCGTCGACAGCTGAACCTTGGGTCCAAACGCCAGCATGGCGTGGCTGATCGCCCATGGATTCTCGGCGTCGCGTCCGTGCTCACTGACGGCCTTGCGCAGCACATTGCTGGCCCCCCGCAAGACGGAAGTTGATGGGATCGCCAGCGGAGAGGTCGCCTCTTTCTCGGGCAGTCGAAGCTCGACCACCGGCAATGCGTCGACCACGACGGCTTCGTCGGGAGCCTCTGCTGGCTCGCCGCCGCAACTGAGCAGCAGCGCAAGCGACCAGATCACAGGTCGTCTCCGGCACCTTCGAGTGCTTCAGCCTCGGCCTTGGTGTGCAAGTCCAACACATCGATGATCTCGATGTGATCGTCCTGAAGCATGTAGACCTTGTCGTCCTGGGCCGCGATTCGCAGGTAGGGCAGCGCACGCTCGGTAAAGCGAACTTTGTACTCCACCTTGCCCGGCTTCTTGTACTTGATGGCCCAGCCCGTATCGGTGACAGCCCACAGTCGTCCGTCGATGTCGATTGTGGCGTCCCAGCTCTCGAAGCCCGATGGAAGCGTGTCGCCCAGGACGGAGCCGTGGCGGAAGCCATCGGTGCTGTACATGATCATGTCTTGGTCGATCAGCAGGCCAAGCTTGCCGTTCTTGAGGGCGACGGCGCCGACCGGAGGACCGTCTTCGATCTCGAAGCGGCCGAGCTCTTCGGCTTCGGAGTCATAGACGAACGCCTCGGCGCCCCAGATGATGACCAGCTTGCCCTTGGCGTTGACGATGAAGCCTTGGCCGCCCACCGTGGCCTCGAGGGTGTTTTCGGTCTGCAGGCGCCACTCGAGCGTGACGTTGCCGCGCTCGTCCATGAGCTGCACGCGGCCGTTGTTGTCCAGCACCGCGTAGGCGTCGAAGTCCTTGCCGGGGCGGATGGCCACATCGAGTGGATTGCTGAACTGCCCGGGCTTGTCGCCGGGAGGGTGCGCGGCCACGTAGAAGTCACGCTTGCCGCCAATCCACACGTTGGTGATTTGGTCGGTCTTGTCTTCCTTTTGAGTCGAGGCGCCCCAGTCTCCGTTCGGCAGGCCGTTAGTGCCATAGCGCTGGACGCGGTGATTGCCGGTGTCAGCGATGATGACCTGGCCAAGCTGATCGATCTCGAGGTTGGGCGGCTCGCCGAAGCTCTGAATGGCGCCCTCGCCCCATCCGAGCTCGCCCCACGGAGGCACGACCGCATTGGGTCCGCCCACCAATTCCTGGAAGGCATAGAAGTAGTCGACCTGTTTCTCGAGCTTGCCCTGCTGCTTGCCCTTGACCCGGATGGACGCCAGCTCGAGCCCTGGAATTCCGTTTGGATCGCGCAGCTTGAGCAAGGCGTCGACGGCTTTGTCGTCAGGAGGCAAGGCCGCCATGCGGTAGCCGGCCGGCACATATTTCGCGACGCGGACACGCACGTGGGGAGCACCATCAGCGGCGCGCTCCATGATGCTAGTCAGCGCCTCTTTGTCACCGAACTCGGTCGCCTTGATGGTCTCGAACAGCTCGATGATCTCTTTGCTGTTTCGCTCGGCCGACTTGGCAGCCCCCGAGCCCGCAGCCCAGTCGATGGCCGCTTTGACCGATGACGGGCGGTCTCCGCGCGTGAAGTTCACCGCGACTTCGGCGATGAAGGTGTCGTTGTAGACGATGCCCTGGTTCACATCGACAAGTTCGATGCGCACGCTCTTGGCCTTGCCCGAGAGAACCACATCGACCCGTGCTGGGCCGGTGATGGCGCCATCGTCGATTCGAACTTCTTTGGTGGGCCATTCCTCTTCGGGTCCCGAGCCGATCAGCGTGACCTTGAGCTTGCTGGGGCGCCCGTACTCTTTGAGGGACTTGAGGCCGCGCTCGAGGTTGCCCGGCCAAATCGAGACCGACTCGACCTGTGTCTCGCGGTCCAAGCGAAGCTCGAGCCACTCACCCGCACCGCCGGTGCCAACGGCCTCGGCCCAGCCCGTCTGAAGTCGCCCATCAAAGGCCATCGACGCACTGTGGCGCTTGCCATCGTCGTCTCGCAGTTCGCTGCTGGCCTTGGGGGTACCGGCGAGGGCCGGCGCCGCCGCGCACATCAGCGCAGCGAGGAGGTGGAATCGCATCGATGCTCCTGGATTACTCGCCGGACGAGTCAGTGTCATTGGTGTCGGCCGCATCGGTGTCATCGCCGCCATCGGTGCAGAGCGTGAACACGTTCAGGCAGACATCGGGAATGCCCTCTTCGGTCGGGCAGGATTCGCTTTGGGCCTCAAGAGACTGAATACAGGCCTTGGCGGTCTTCTTGTCGTACTCGCAGCCAGCGCCCGAGCCGGCGTCTTCCCACTGGGCACGCACGGAGTTCGAGCAGCTCGCGACGCTGTCCCAGCCTTCGAAGGTCAGCACAGCTTCGTCGTAGCAGGCGAGTCGGTAGGTGCAGTCCGCCTCGACCGCCTTTTCGATGAACTTCTCTTGATTCATGCCGCAGCCAACGCAGAACAGCGTGAGGGCGACAGTGGTGATGGTCTTGATGTTCATATGCGTCTCCGAGAGGACCCTTGTCACTCTGCCGTTGTTCCCGTGCACTCACTGTGGACAGCGAGGCACGCCTCAGGAAATTCGGGCACCGACCCGTCGGTCGGGCACGTTTGGTCTTCCAAACCAGCGAGGCACTCTTTGGCGGCATCGCCGTCATAGGTGCAAGCAAGCCCACTCTCTCCATCGTCGAAGTCACCGACGCACTGGTTAAAGTTGGCGTAGATCCCCGGGTAGCAGTCGATGGTCCAGGCGCAGCGCGCCTCGGCATAGGCGGTCGGGTAGTCGTCTTCAGACACCGAGCCGCAACCTGCGAGCAGGGCCAAAACAATGCAACCGAACCAAGCGCGCAATGCGCCTCCCTGGGGAATGCCGGAGACTAGCTCACAACGGGCGCGTCCGCTCATCACTTCGGGCCACCAAGGCCCGCGGCGACCCGCGTTGCCTCTTCAATTGTGCGAGCCAGCGTCGACCGGATGCCCCGGTCCTCCATCGTCAAAAGACCGGCAATCGTGCATCCTGCCGGTGTGGTGACTTGGTCCTTGAGGGCGGCGGGGTGCAGACCCGAGTCCAGAACCAGCCGCGCAGCCCCCTGAACCGTCTGGGCGGCCAGCTCGACGGCCACGTCGCGCGGAAGGCCCATCATGACCCCACCATCGGAAAGGGACTCGATCATGACGCAGATGAAGGCGGGCCCACTGCCGGACAGGCCTGTCACCGCGTCGAGGTGTTTTTCTTCGAGCACACGCACGCGCCCGACGCCCTCGAAGATCCGCACGGCGATCGCGGTGTGTTCATCACTGGCGCGAGGTCCCGGCGACACCACGGTCATGCCTTGTTGAATGATGCTGGGCGTGTTGGGCATGGCCCTCAACAACGAGGTCTCGGGCAGCCACTCGTCGAACTGGGCCAAGCGAACACCGGCGCAGATACTGATCAGGACCTTGCCCGCCAGCGCGTCGCGCAACGCGGGATCGGACAGCAGTTCGCTGGCTGTCTGTGGCTTGACGCACAACAGAACAATGTCGCCGGCCGAGGCCGCCTCGACACTGTTGGTGGTTGCGTTGATTCCGAGTTTTTCGGAGAGTTTCTCGGCGCGCTCGGCACGGCGAACACTCGCGCTCACCTGATCGACGGTGATGGCGCCATTGGCAAGCAGGCCGCCGATGATGGCCTGGCCCATCGTTCCGCAGCCGAGAACAGCAATCTTGGGGAGGTCGGACATGGCCGGCGTGTAACCGGATCAACGCGTCCCATGGCGGCCATCGTGCGACGGGTTGGTTATGGCGCGCGGCCAATGGAGCCGGCATGACCGACGATCCCAGAATTCACAGCGCGCTGGACGCGCTTCGCGACCTACAACCCCAAGAACGCAAGTTCGTCTTCAAGACCATCAAGGCCGAGCGATATGCCGCCGAGGACAAGAAGAAGGAACAGGCACAGATGCTGCCGAACTCCCACTGGAGCAAAGCACACCTTCTCGAAAAGATTCGCGACCCGACGAATGAGGGCTACGAGCAGCGCATCTTCATTCCCGAGTTCACCTTCTTGGGTGTGGGCAACCAGCCCGACTTCGGCACGATCCACCTCACCTTTTATCCGGGTGAATGGACCATCGAGCTCAAGAGCCTGAAGATCTACAAGGACGCCTACCGCAACGAGCTGGCCAGCTACGAGCGACTAGCGAACGTGATCTTCGAAGACATCATGGCCGTGTACACCCCCAAGCGGGTGCGTCTGGTCATGCGCTTGCGCCCTCGCGGCGGCATCTCGTCGGTCATCACCATCGACAGCGACTGGGCCGTGCGCGGCGGCGGCGAACAGTTCAGCGACTGGAAAAAGAGCGCCGAGCGCGGCGAGTTCCTGGGCGGCGACGAAGAGCCCCACGAGGGCATCGACTCGGCATCGAGCCACCAGGTCTGACTCTCGATGTTCAGCCCCGAGACCCCCACGGCACAGCGCCGGCGGGTCGTCGGAGTACTGTTGGTCGCGATCGTTGCGGTCAGCTCCTCGGCGGTCATTCTCAAGTCGATTGAGGGCGTCGACTCGACGGTGCTCGCGTTCTGGCGCACGACCATGGTGGCCGCCCTGCTGCTGCCGGCAGTGCGCAGCCTTTCAGCATCTGACGCCCGACGAATCTTTCTGGCCGGCGCCTGTTTGGCGGGCCACTTCGCCGTCTGGTTTGCATCGCTGAACCACACCACCGTCATGCGCTCGACGGTGCTGGTGGCTCTGTCGCCGTTGTGGGCGGCGCTTCTGGAGTGGCTCTTTCTGCAGGTACGTCCGACCCGCAGGTACTGGACCGGGATGGCCGTCTGCGCCCCCGGCATTGCGCTGCTGACCCTCGCCGGCAACGACGCCGGCCAAGCCGGCTGGTACGGCGACATGCTCGCGGCCTTGGGCGGGATGCTCGGGGCTGCCTATTTGGTGCTGGGTCGGTCCGTCCGAGAGCGTGTCGGCATCGGTACCTATGCCTGCCTTGTGTGCGCGGCTGCGTCGGTCGTCCTGCTGCCGACGGCCGTGGCGATGTCGGCTCCATTGTGGGGTTGGGATACGCAGACCTGGTTGCTGATCGGTGCACTGGCAGCGGGTCCGCAGCTGTTCGGACACAACGGCTTCAACTATGCGCTTCGGTGGCTACCGGCGGCCACCGTCAGCGCAGCCATGCTGATGGAGCCCGTCGGGGCCACCATGCTTGCACTGATGGTGCTCGGCGAGATCCCCGGCCCCATGGGGGCGGCGGGGGCTCTATTCGTGGTCGGCGGTGTGCTGTATGGGACCTGGGATGCCCAGACCCCAGCCGGCTAGCTGGGGCAGGTGCCCAGCAGCGCGATCATCTGGGCGCTATTCCGCCATCACGAGTGGACCCAAAGGCCCGTCAAAGCCATCGCCATCCTTGTCATAGAACAGCGGAGCGGTCATCGCCCACGGAGTGGTCGACGCATAGGCTGGCGCCATTCCGGCACTGCCGGTGGCGACCACGACCCACCACGCGTCGTCGTCGGCTTCGAGGGTAAAGCTTGCAGCCGTTCCGCCCACCGCGGTGACCGACTCACCGTTCTTGAACAGCTCGACCCGGTCGACCACGATCCAGCTGGGGCTGTGCACTGTCACGTCGAGTGTGTCGGTAGGCAGCGTGCTGAAGGTGGTTCCAGGAGTCATCGACTGCTCGATGAAGGGCCCGCGGGTCACGATCACCTGGCTGGCCTTCATGCTGGTGACCAAGACATCGTCGGTGAAGTCAGCCGGGTCGCTGCTCGGCGCCTTGATAAAGGTCGCCGAGGCTCCCAGGCGACCGCTCGTGTGTCCGTGGCTGTCCGATGTGCCTGTTGGGGTCAGCACCACACCGTGGTTGACCAGATCTATCCAAAAGTCGAGGTGCTCACTGGTGCTGCCGGCGTTGCAGACCTCCATTGCACCGACGTCTGGGCTGAAGCGTTCGGGCCGGCCGATCTCGCCCGGAGCCCAGTTCGAGGCGGCGCCCATGCCGCTGTCCATAGGATGGTTGCTCTGGATAATGATGTCGCCATGGCGGGAATAGAGCTCGTCGGTTTGGTCCTGGGTCGTGCCCTCGACCATCTCGGACCACCACAGGAACGCGCCATTGTTCGGCCGGTCCGGGTTGAGCTGCAGGGGATAG
>CAYYHT010000183.1:0-11439 GCA_964471355.1 uncultured Enterobacteriaceae bacterium | reverse complement strand
CTGAGGGCGATGACCTTGAGCCCACGGTGGTGCTAGGCAATGTGCTGGGCGTCACGCTGAACGGCCACTATGCGCTGTCGGAGCGCATCGGCGTGGGGGCTGCCGTTCCGCTCTTCTTTGGCAGTACCGCTGGCGGCGGCCTCGGCGATTTGGACATTGCCGTACCTGTCGGACTGGTGCTGCCACACCAATACGGCACGGGCCTGGGCGTGTCTGTGGTGCCCTCCGTGTCGCTGCCCACCGGTGCTTCGGCGAAGTGGCTCGGCGACCAGAGCTTCGGCGCCGGGGCTTTGTTGGCGGCGGGCTGGGGCGCGGGCATGCTGCGCATCAGCGCCAACGCGGGAGTGAGCGCCCGACCCAAGATCGACGTCGACAATCTGGTGGGCGGTACCGAGGGTCACCTGGCTCTGGGCGTTGCGTTCGTCCCCGCCGAGGACTTGGCAGTCCGCATCGAGACCCGCAGCTCCCCGACCTTCGCGTCGAACATCCGTCCGGGGGTTGGCGCACCCGCCGAGCTGCTCTTGTCGGTTCGTGGACGGGACGGCGGCTTTGGGTGGGTCGCCGGAGGCTCCGCCGGTGGGCTGAGTTCCGGTGTTGGAGCGTCGACCATGCGAGTCTTTGCCGGCGTCGGCACCACCGTGAACAAGGATTGGCCGGACCCCGACACCGATCTCGACGGCATCGTCGACCCGGTCGATGACTGCGTGAAGGTGCCCGAGACCAAGAACGGCTGGAAGGACGAAGACGGCTGCCCAGATGGCTTGGCGGCCGTGTCTGTGCTGGTCAGCGGACCCGATGGACCGCTCGAAGGGGCGACGGTGACGCTGAACGGCGAGTCGGTCGGCACCACCGACAAAGCGGGCACGGTACGAGCGTCAGAGCTCATGCCTGGGAGCGAGATCGAACTTGCCGCGTCTCATCCCACCATGCATGACGCCACTCCCGGGACCTTTCCCCTGGCCGAAGGTGACAACGACGCATCATTCCTGCTCGCTTGGCTGCCGGGAACGGTTCGGGTCACGGTGGTCGACCCGGACGGAAATCCGGCCTACGCGCGGCTGGCGTTTCGTGGAGACGCCGAGGTCGACGAGGTGGAGACCGAAGACGACGGCACGGGCCAGATTGAGCTGGCTGTTGGCGATTGGAAGGTGCTGGTCATCTCCGAGGGCTTTGCGGTCGCGTCGGTCAAGTTCGAGATCGCAGCGGCCCAGACACAGGCGGTGAAGGTGCAGCTGCGAGCGGCCAAGGTCGAGGTCAAAGCCGAGGAGATTGAGATCAAAGAGAAGGTCTTCTTCGACGTCGACAAGGCGACCATCAAGGACGAGAGCCAAGAACTGCTGGCCGAGATCGCCGCGACCATCAGCGCCAATCCGCGCATTGTGCGCATCGAGGTCCAAGGTCACACCGACAGCGACGGCAGCGATAGCTACAACCTCGAGCTGTCACAGAAGCGCGTCGACGCGGTCGTTGCGGTGATGATTGCCGAGGGGGTCTCTGCCGATCGCCTGGTGGCCAAGGGCTATGGCGAGGCGGTGCCGATTGGCAGCAACGATACGGCCGAGGGCAAGGCCGACAACCGCCGGGTGCAGTTCATTATTCTGGAGCAGGACACGCCCTAGGGTTGCTACCTGCGCCCACCGGCCAGCTTGGCCGCGTCGCTCGATTGCCGCAGCATGAACATCGCCATGCCCCCGAGCATCGGGCCCAGGGCCAAGAAGGCGAAGCACCATTCCCAGCCGACCACTTCGGCCATGACCGGTACCAGGCGAATCGAGACCAGGGTGAGCAAGAAGCCCATCGCGGCCTGCACAGACAACGCGGTGCCCACATACGAGCGGTCGGCCAGCTCGCTGACCGAGGCGCTAAACTGCGCGCTATCGGCCACCACAGCGAATCCCCATACGAGCAGTACGGCAGTGAGCAGGTTGGGGTCGGCATGGGCAAAGGCGCCCACCAGCAGGCAGCAGACTCCGCTGACCAACAGGCTTGCGATGGTGACTGCGGTTCGACCGATGCGGTCTGCGGCGTAGCCTCCGGCCAGACAACCCACACTGCCGATGGCAATGACCGCAAAGGTCGTGACGCCGATGCGGGCCTCGTCCTGCCAGAAGTGCGCGAGCCAGATGCCGATCCAGCTCCAGAACGCGTAGAGCTCCCACATATGGCCCAGGTAGCCAATGTTTGCGCACCGGAGCGCCGGGTCCCGCCAGGCCGCGCTGACGGCGTTCCAGCGGAAGGGTGCCGAGGCCGCGACATGGGGGCCGAGACCGCCAAATGCCGCACCGATGGCGGCGGCGACCAGCGCCAAGCCCGACGTCGTGAGCATGACCATCTGCCAGGCGTTGGTCGGCACCATGACCTTGAGCAGGTGCGGCAGGGCCGAGCCGACAGTCAGGGCTCCGACCAGCAGGCCCAGTGCCAGACCGCGCTCGCGCTCCTCCCACGAGGCGACGATCTTCATGCCCACGGGGTAGACCAGCGCCAGGGACATTCCCGTGCCGAAGCGCAGTGCGACGGCGGGTCCGAAGCTCGCACACCACAACGGGACCGCAGCATTTGTGGCGGCGGCCATCAAGGCACCCCCGGCGAAGACCCATCGTGGAGCGACCCGATCGGGCAGGTTGACCGCTGCGCTGAGCAGCGCACCCACCACAAATCCCAGCTGCACGGCCATGGTCAGCCAAGCCGCATCGCCGGTGCTTAGATTCCACTCCTGGGTCAGCGCAGGCACCACGGCCGACGCCGAGAACCACACCGACAGGGCGAGCAGTTCGGCGATCACGACTGCAGTCACGACGCGAAGGGGGGTCAACGGATTCCTGATGCCGGCGAGAGCGGGTGGTCACTCACTCTCGGAAATAGAACGCCACACGGCCGAGGTCCACGTTGTTGAGGGAGGTTCCCCAGCTGCCAAAGCGGTTCGATTGGGGGCTCGTCGCACCAAATCCGTACAGGTCGGGATCTGCACCGGCCGGGCAATTCTGTTGATTGCCACCGCTGTAGCTCGTTCCACCGTTGTTGCCGTGGGTGTAGTTGCTGGTGTAGTCGGCGTGGCAGTCGACGCCAACGGCCTCGTAGGTGTTCGTACCGTGACAGTTCGGGCCATCGCAGGAGTGGAAGTAGTAGTCGTAGCCACTGTGCGAGGGGTGCTCGACGATGGCGTACATGCTCATCTTGTCGTTGTAGCCGCAGCGGCTGTCCCAGGCGGTGCAGACCGTGTCCCAGCCCACCCAGCTCTTGATGGTGAAGACCATCGTGTCTCCCGGGCCGATGCGCTTGAGCATGATCTCGGAGCTGCCATCGGTGAACACGCTATCGGGCACCACCCGCCAATCTCGGGCGTAGTCGGCGTTCTCGCTGGGCGACCCCGAGTTCCAGCTGTAGGTCATGAGGTTTGGCGAGCCCGGCACGAGATCGTCGTTGTGGTCGTAGGACAGCAGCAGTGTCCATCCGCCGCCGTCGGTCACCATGTCGCAGTAGCCCTTGATGGGGCCGTTGCCGGTGTCCAGACCGTCGGGGTCGATCCAGTATTCCCCGTTGGCCAGGCTCGGATTGTCGGCGTGCAGCGTCTTGCAGGTCAGCGCGGCCGTGGTCGGGTCACTGCCATCGTTTGCGCCAATGAGGCGGATGGTCTTCCATTCGCCGCTTCCGTCGCAGGCTTGCAGCTCGGTGCCATCCCAGCGAATCGAACCCGCCTCGCCGGACACACACAGATCGTCGGTGCTGTCTCCGACCTGCACGGCGCCAGTGAATGCGCCACCCGTGGCGGGCATCGCGCCGACTTCGGCGGCGGTGTGACTGTGATTGCCACGAGCGACCGTGTCGTTGCTGGTCCCCACCGGCAGCTGAGCCATCGCCAGGGTGCCAGAGTTGACCTCGGTGGCTGCGTGAGTGTGCGAGGCATCGGCATAGCTTGGAGCGTTCTCGATGCTGGACCAGTCGATCATGCCGGTGTTGCTGATCACGACGGCGCCACCGACAGAGACCTGGCTGACATCGACCGATGAACCGGGGGCGACTGAGCCGGCGTGGATCGCGTAAGGAACGCTGATTAGCGGCAGGCGGTCGGTGAGCTCGGCGCCTCCATCGACCTTGATGCCCAGATAGAGCGGGTCGCCATCAAAGATCGACGCGTCGAGTGCTTGGACCGACCCGAGGGCCACGCTGAAGAAACCGTTGTCGATGTCGGCGGTGTGGCTCTCGGTCCAAACCGCCGTGCCGCCAGAGGTGTTCTCGTACAGATTGAACTCAAGGGAAGTCGAGCCGTCGAGTGGCACACCAGTGCTGTCCCACAGACGGCCTTGGTGACTCATCTCGAGAGGAACGGCCAGCGCATTGCTGGTGGCGAATAGAAGGGCAAACAGGGTGCAGGCTCGGGTCATGGGACCTCCAAGCCGCACTATACCGCCTGTCTAGGTCTGATACGGCTCTGGACCGTCGCCAAAAGCGGCGCGGTAGCCCTTGATGATGTAGCTGAACAGAACCATCTGGCCAATGACCGGGATGTACCCGCTGATCATGGCGATCGCGATGCCGAGTCCCCAGAAGCCCAGGTGCCACAGCGTGTTCTCTTGAACGTGCTTGATTGACTGCATGACCGCCTCGAGGGGACTGCGGTTGTGCAGGGCTGCGGCGGGGATGGCCCAGTGCAGCGCAAAGCTGACGATGAAGCCCGGGATGTAGCACATCATGATTCCGGGAATGAAGAACAGCAGAAACAGCAGAGTGGTGCCGATGACGCCGACGACGTTGGTGCCCAGGCTGCTGAAGGCCGAGGCGATGGTCAGCTCTTCGCCGCCGCGCTGCCGTTCGGCGATGGCTCGGTACATGCTGGCGCCGACCGGAGCGGTGATGAAGGTCAGGCCGATGCTCAGGGCCGCGATGGGCAGCATCATGCCGACGAACATGCCGATGAACGGCAGGAAGGAGGTCAAGATGAGGCCGAGTGTCTCGTTGACGGCCAGGGCAGCGATGCCGATGGCGCCGCCGCCGAACATGCCGGCCATGACGCCGAAGCCCACTCCCAGGTAGGTCAGCGGGATGGCGATGAACAGCACCACAATGTTGAGCAGGCTGAGCCCCAGGCCCGCCAGCGCGTACGGACCGAGATTGTCGGTGACGTCCGAGATGGCAGAGGAGGCGAGATCGGTGACCGAGGGCGTGTAGCCGCCGGTGACGTGGGACGTGAAGTCGGGCATTTCCGTGGACATGGCCCAGCACCTAAAGTCTGCGCTACACTCTGGCCATGCATACCCCCGACAAGTACGTTCCTTGCCCAGAATGCGCTTGCTACCTCAAGCAAGACGAAACCGCCTGTCCGCACTGTGGTGCCGGTCTCGCAGTCAGTGGCGGCCGCAAAGTCGGCGCTGCAGCATCGGCGTTGATGATGGGTGTGGTGTTCACGGCGTGCATTGGTGGCGGCGGCCCCGACACCAACGACGACACCGGCGGCATGGTGGCGCTGTACGGCGTGGCCATGACTGACAACGACAACGACGGCTACATCCCGGTGGACGAGGGCGGCGACGACTGTGACGACGACGACGCGTCGATCAACCCAGGGGCGACCGAGATTCCTGGCGACAGTGTCGACAGCAA
The DNA here is from genome assembly GCA_964471355.1 of uncultured Enterobacteriaceae bacterium. Taxonomy (GTDB): domain Bacteria; phylum Myxococcota_A; class UBA796; order UBA796; genus CAYYHT01. The sequence goes on along the minus strand of CAYYHT010000183.1, from coordinate 5,841 downwards.
CTGCGACGGGTCGGACGACACCTGATGGCCATGTTGCTTGCGCTGTTGGCGCTGACGGCCCTGGCCGAACCGGTCGAGATCAAGGACGGGCGTGGCTACACGATGACCGTGGACCTGCCGGCGGACACCAGCGCCAAGGCGGCTCCAATTGCTGTGGCGACGATGGTCATGGGGCCGCCGACCGACGGCTTTCAACCGAACATCAACGTGCAGCTGCAGGCCTCGACTGATGGCGGCGGTCTCGCGGTCTTTGTCACGACGACCAAGGGGCAGTTCACGGCCGGTGGACTCACACTGGTGGCCGACAAGCAAAAGAAACTGAACGGCAAGCCGGCGTGGTACTTCGAGTACTCCGGCAACATGCAGGGCCGCTCGCTGCATTGGACGGCGCTTGCGGTCGAGCAGAACCCCAATCAGATCCTTCTGGTCACAGCGACAAGCACCGAAGCGACGTGGGCAACGAACAAGAAGTGGCTGACGGACGGCATCAACAGCGTGTCGGTGGACTAGTGGGTTGAGTCCGAAGTCGGACTCAACCCACTAGCGGCTCCTATTTTTCGAACAGCAGCACGGCGGTGTGCACCGGTTGGTGGCGGCCGACGTTGGCGGTGCCGACATCGACGATCTCGGTGGAGGGCAGGTCCACGACCCAGCCATCGATGGCCATGCGCTTGCTGGCTCCGCCGTCGAGGTTCATTGCCGTCTGGCAGCCCAGAGCGACCATCATCTTGGCGGTGTCGGCAAGGGTCAGTCCCAGGCTGCGCTGGAAGTTCCGGCCGTCGACCGACAGCAGCACGAGCTCGCCCTTGGCGGTGATGCCGGCGGCCATTCGCGGCAGCAGGTCCCGCTCGCCGGTCTGGCCGGTGGCGCTGCGAGGAGGGGCGGAGCCGCTGAACTGTTCGGCCTGCAGGTCGAGCGTGACCGCGCCGTTCTTGACCAGGATGGGTCCGGCGCCGATGGCGTTGTCGATGCCTGGGATGCGGTAGCTCATGCGCGACGGGATGGCTTGGTCCGTGTCGAAGGGCATGCAGAAGCCGTTGACAGGCACGCGCAGCTGTTCATCCGGCCCGGCATGGCCGACGACCCGGTCGCCGACGACGGCAATCGCTGGGCCTGTCACCCACTCAGCCTGGGACCTGTTGGTGGTGCGCTTGTACGCCCATCCATCGTCGTGCAGCACGTTTGCCATGCCGATGACGCGAATGCCGATGCGTCCGTCGGTCTGTTGGATGAGCGCCGCTCTCGAGAAGACAGGAGGAGACAGCACCTTGCCGTCCGTGAGCAGCAGGCCCACGGGGTCATGCCGTTGGCTGGGAGGCTGGATGTCTGCCTCCGCATTCAGAAAATAGCCGCCCGAGATGCCAGCGACGGCGTCGTGAGCTCGAACGAAGCGCCCGAAGTCCTCGGTGAGCTTGGTGTCGACGCAGCGCATGCGGAAGGCCGCAGGGGCAGCGATGATGGCGTTGGCGTGGATGGGCCCGTGGTGGGTCTGGCCCTGCAGCACGACGTGACGCATATGGGGTCGAATGTCGTGAAGGCTGGCCTGGGTCACGATCTCGCCGAGGCCGCGCGGAACGATGCTCTTTATGGCCCGACGACGGGCGTGAAACAACACTCCGGTCTGGCTCGCAAAGAAGTCGGTGGCTGCACGCACGTCGGGGATTCGCGGAGATTCCTGCTCGATGAGCTCCGAGATGCGGCTTGCGAGGCGGACCCGCAGCAGACGGGCGGCGTTGTCGGTCTCGCTCAGATCGTCCAGCAGCTTCAGCACCGAGGTGATGCGCCGGCCCATCAGGGCGGCCTCGTCGGAGTGGGTCTCTCGCTGCAACTCCCGTTGCAGCTGTTGAACCATGGTGGCCATCCGAGCGCGGATTCGGCGTTCGAGCACGGGCAGGTCGAGAGCTTGAATCATGGCAGCATGGCCTCAAGACGACAGGAGCGGGGCCAAGTGCAGTGTGCCCCGTGCTTATGAGACGCCCGGGCTCAGCAGTTTGTGGCATTCATTGCGTCAAACTGTGTCATTGGGAGGTCGCCGAAGCGTCAGGAACTTCCCCGATAACCGGCTGTTCACGCCGATCCGCTCACTGTGAGAGTGCGTCGATTGCTGCCCGAATGTCGTCGGGTACGCGGACCTTCTCGCCGGTCTTGTAGTTCACCAGCACGATGACGCCCGAGCCCTTTGCCACGCGGTCGTCGGGGTTTCCGCGCCGCCAGATCGCGTACTCCATGCCGAAGCTGGTGTTGCCGACCCGAGGGATGCGGCAGCCCACAGTCAGCTCATCGGGGTAGGTCAGCGCCTGCATGAAGTCGCAGGTCGTCGTCGCCAAGATTGGCCCCACAGCCCCTGGGTTGTCCACGGTCATGCCGATGCGAGCAAAGGCCGCGATGCGCGCGGACTCGAACCAGGTGAAGAAGCGGGTGTTGTTGACGTGGCCCAGGGCGTCGAGATCGCCCCACAGCACATCGATGTCTACGGTGACGGGGTAGCTCATGGCGGGAGTCTACGGCACTGCGCTGGGACGGCGTTGTCCAAGTCGCCATGGCTCCCCTGTTTGTTGCACTGTTGTCCCTGACAGCGTTGGCCCAAGACCGCCCGGACCCGCCGTCTACGGTGATGTCCTTTCAGGGATGGGAGGCGCACGGGGGCTACGGCGTGGAGGGACCGGAGCTGAACACAGGCGTCCGCTTCTATCTGGGTGAGGACCGAGCCTTTGCCGAGCTTCAGTTCCGCGAACTTTGGCCGCGCCCGGACCAAGGGGAATTCTCGCTGGCGGTCTATGCGCCGCCCATCTGGGCCATCGGCGAGGACTTCTTTGGCTTCGAGCTGCAGGCGGGTCCGACTTCGGTGCGCACCCAAGGCCATGTGCGGATTTGCGACATCATCGCCACCCTGGACCTGGGTGCGGGAGCGGCCATTCCGTGGAGTCCAGATGAGCCGGTGCGACCGACGGCAAGTGCGGTGGGGTACCTCGAGCTAGGGACGCTGCTTGATGGCTCGATTGGCCTTCATGGCGAGGTCGACTGGGAGCAGGGCGAGTCCGTCACCGCGTGGGGTGGCCTGCGCGTCGAGGTGTGGTGGCGCACCCAGGACGTGCCCTGGGCGATCTAGCGGGCTGCGCGGCCCAAACAAAGGCTATCGTGACGGTCCCTCCCGGAGAATTCCATGCGACCCATGCTGATCTGTGCCCTGCTGCTGACGGGTGCCTGCCGTGCGCCCGATGACACCGCGATCACCGATGCCGATGCGGACGGCTTTGCCGACACCGAGGACTGCAACGACGCAGATGCCTCGGTCTACCCGGGTAATGCCGAGTCGTGCAACGGCGTCGACGACAACTGCAACGGGCTGATCGACGACAACGCCACGGACACAACCACCTATTTTCTCGACCGCGACGCCGACGGCTACGGCGACACGGCCAACCCCACAAGTTCCTGCGACCAGCCTCAGGGCTATGTCTCGGACAGCTCCGACTGCGACGACTCGGACGACTCCATCTTCCCGAGCGCCCCCGAGATCGATTGCACCGATGCCATCGACTACAACTGCGACGGCTCTTCGGGCTTTCAAGACGTCGATGGTGATGGCTACGCGGCTTGCCAGGACTGCGACGACACCCTCGCTGGCGTGAACGCCGACGCCATCGAGACCTGCGATGCGGTGGACAACGACTGCGATGGTGCGGTCGACGAGGCTGGGGCCTTGGGCTCGTCGAATTGGTACGCCGATGACGACGGGGATGGCTTTGGAGACGCCTTCGACATGGTCACCGACTGCGTGGCGCCGACGGGCTACCTCTCGGACAATCGGGACTGCAACGACACCGAGGCCGCGGCCTACCCGGGCGGAACAGAAGTCTGCGACTCCATCGACAACGACTGCGACGGCAACGTCGATGGGGACGCCACGGACGCGGGCACCTGGTACGCCGATGGCGACGGGGACGGGTTCGGCAACCACAATGCGGCGCTTGTGGCCTGCTCGGCTCCGCTCGGGTTCGTGGCCGACGACACCGATTGCGACGACGACCTGCCGGGGACCTACCCAAATGCGACTGAGGTCTGCGACACGCTGGACAACAACTGCAATGGCATCCCCGACGAGGACTTCGATGCCGACGGCGACGGCGTGGCCAGCTGCGGAGGAGACTGCGACGACAACGAGATTGCGGTGTTCCCAGGCGCTGGCGAGACCTGCAACGGCGTCGATGATGACTGCGATGGAAGTGTGGACGAGAGCGCCTCGGACATGGCCACCTTCTACGTCGATGCCGATGGGGACGGGCATGGCAACGCCGCCATCAGCATCGATGCGTGCGCCGCGCCGGCTGGATTTACCGCCGCTGCCGGGGACTGCGACGACCTGGACTCGGCCATCAATCCGGCGGGAACCGAGGCGTGCGACGGCGACGACAACAACTGCGACGGCTCGGTGGACGAGGGCTTCGACACCGACATCGACGGCTACACCACATGTGGCGGCGACTGCGATGACGGGGATGTGGCCATCAATCCGGACACGCTGTGGTACCTCGACTACGACGACGATGGCTATGGCGATGCGGCGTGGCCGCGGACAGGATGTGCAGCGCCCGCTGGCTACGTCATGGACGCCACCGACTGCGATGATCTGAACAGCATCGTCAATCCCGGAGCAAGCCTGGCCTGCGATGGCACCGATGCCGACTGTGACGGTGCGATCGACAACGACGTGGACCTCGACGGCTACTCCGATGGCCTGTGCGGCGGACTCGACTGCGACGACAACGATGCAGCGGCCAAGCCCGAGGTGGGCGGAGGCTGCGCCATCGGGGTGAGCTGCGACGACGTGCTCGGCAAGGGGCTCGATGCCGGAGACGGCCTGTATACGCTCGACCCCGACGGCTTTGGTACCGGCATCGGTCCCGCGGACTACTGGTGCGACATGGACTCGTATGGCGGCGGCTGGACTCGGTTTGTGACCATGCCCAACTCGGCGTCCTATACGGGCCTGCAGGGCGTCGCGACGACCGAGACCTATGTCGACAACGGCACCTTCCAGTTCTCGACCGACATGATGAAGGCCAGCAACCGCGAGGTGCTGATGCTCGAGACCGTCGGCCCGTTCCGCGCGCATATGTACGACTTTAAGATGGGCACGAATGTGGCCGGGGACAACTTCGTCGGCGCCCTCACGGGCGATGTTCACGCGACGGTCGGCATCTACAACTTCGCGACCTCGACCTATGTGGTGACGGCGACGGCTGGCTGCAACACCAACAACCACAGCCAGTGGAACTGCATCCCCAATCCGGGTGTGCGCTGGCACTACGCAACCCGCGATTGGATGGGCGACGGCGGCTCGTACAGCAACACCACCTGGAGCTGGTTCACCGGCTACAACAGCGGGTGGGTCAACCCGGTTGGCGCGGTCGACAACTGGAATGGCCAGTACAACAAGACCCCGCACGACTTCTTCTTTAGGTAGGCCGAATCAGCCCGCAGGTCCGTCCAGGGCCTGTGCGGGGGGATTTTTCCACTTCACCGGCGGACCGAAGTTCCAGCCGAGGGCGAAGTTCCAGGACAGCCATGGGCTGATGGGGCCGCCTTGCCAGCTGACTGCGCCAATGCCGATGCCGGCGTCGATAAGGACCCCATCGAGGGGGCGTTCCAGGCCGATTCCAATCGCGGGGCCATAGGCGGGGCCGCGCAGAGGGGCGATCTCGGCGTACCCATAGACTGCGTGGTAGTGCTTGCGGAACTGCGCTGCGAACCCCGGTGAGGCATAGGGAGGACCCTGGAAGATGGGCACCACGCCGACCGCCACGTGGGCGCTCATGTCGCCCTCCAATCGAATGCCTA
>CAYYHT010000182.1:0-11469 GCA_964471355.1 uncultured Enterobacteriaceae bacterium | reverse complement strand
CGTTGGCGTAGCGCCGTGGATGGGTGGCCGAGGCAATGGCGCGCAGCTCGCGTTCGCTGCAGTGAGCGAACAGCGGCATGGGAGCCAGAATGGCGAGTCGACTGCGCCCGCTGCCAGGTGAGGAGGCTTCGCCACCGCCGAGCTGGGCGGCTGCGGCCACCAGTGGATTGGTGGGCGCCGTCTTGATGAGGGAGGGGCCCAGTCCGTCGAGGGCTTCGCCGACGAGATGTCGGTGCAGTGCCTGCTCGCGGATGGCCGTGTAGACCGCGGCTGTACAGACGACGAAGCGGTCTGCCTCCATCAGCTCCATGCACAGCGATTCGACGCGCACCGACGGCTGGGGTCCCAGCGCGCGTCCCGTGGCTTGGGAGTCGTCGCCTGGTTGTCCACCGGTTCTGGAGTGGTCGACCGTGAGCTGGTGGACCAGCCCTCGGCGTACGAGATAGACGCGACCGTCGCCCACATGGCCGACAAAGGCTTCGGATTCGAGCAGCAGCGCCACGTCCATGGTGACCTGCAGGCCCTTGTAGCGTCGGGCAAAGGCGTACAGCTCGCGGGCGGCCCGGGTGAAGCATTCCTCGATGATCTGCAGGATGCGCTCGCGCAGCTCGGTGGCCGGGTTGCGCTTGAAGCGCTCGATGATGTCTTCGTTGCGCTCGACGTGTGCGCGCACCGCGTCCAGGGCGATTCGAAGTGCTGCACGCCCCTCGGGACCAGCGTTGCCTGCATCGGCCACCGCCAGCAAGCCCAGATTGGGCAGGACAAGGATCTGCTCCAGATAGGCCGCGCCAGGGGGCGGGCCAGGGGCAAACACTGTGCTGGTGACGAGCTCCAAACCACGTACTCCGGAGCGCATAGTAGCAGGCTGGTCCACAAAGGCTAGGTTGGGGTTGCGTGCCCTTCGGACTGCCCATCATTGCCGCGCTCTCAGCGATCTATACGTTCGGTTGTACCGGTGCGGATCACACAGCGGACGGAACTCGTGTCATTGAGATCCGGCTGATGGATTCAGTGGTTGGCAGAGCAGTGGTGACCGAGGAGCAGGTCGATGGCCAGCGGGAGCTGACGTCGAACCGGTCCTACTCCATGTGGGTTGCGGGCGCTGAGGTGGACGCTGAGTCCGCGACGGTGGTGCGCATGGACGATCATGACCGGCTGATCTCATATTCGCGCACGGGGCAGTTCGGCACCGCGCGCCGTGAGGGATTTCCTGGGGCTGTCTATTGGCTGGAGGAGGCTCGGGGCCCTCTGACTAGAGCAGTGGCGGGCGAAGAGCAGGTGCTCACTGTGCTTGAGCCGGTCTCCCTCGACACCATGACCGCGACCGTCGTGCCTGTCGACTCGGATACGGTGGCTTGGCGCACCCGCGTAGCCAGCGGTGAATACGACCTGGACCCAGATGGCCGAGTGTTGGTGGCTCGCCAAGGCCCCGTGACCCTGAAGTTGGTCGATTCCCTGCCGTCGTGGGAACGGGCCGATGTGGCCAAATTGCTGGGGCGGCCGGCGGTCAAGATCGACCGTCCTCGGCATGTGCGCGTGCTCGTGGTGTCCACCGAAGAGGGCTCGATGCGCACTGAAGCACCCCTGCGAGCCGAGATACCCAAGGCGCCTGTGGTCGAGGTGGACCCGCAGTTCGCCAAGTGGCTGCGTCCGGCGCCCGGCATTGAGGTCGGCGAGCCCGCGTTGGTGCGTGAGGCCGAAAAGATGCTGCGGGGAGCCGAGGATCGGCGCGCGGCGGTCGAACTGCTCACCCATCGTGTCAATCGACGCCTGTCGCACACCGCGGAGCCCGGCTTGCCGTCGGCCCTCGGCGCGCTGGCGTCGGGCAGCGGGGACTGCAATGAGCACGCTGCGCTGTTTGTGGGCCTCGCTCGCAGCTCGGGCATGCCCGCTCGAAGGATTTCGGGGTTGGTGTACCTGGACAAGCCCGCACCGGGATTCTACCCCCACGAATGGGTCGACGTGTGGATGGGAGAGCCCGTAGGCTGGGTGGCGGTGGACCCCGCATTGGCCCAGCCCATTGCCGATGCCGCCAGAATTCCGTTGGCCACCGAGGGTCGTCAGCCACTGTGGAGCGTGCTGGACCGCCTGCAACGCCTTTCGCCAGAGATTGTCGAGGTTCGTTGATGTCGCTCGACCGCACGACGGCGCCATCATATGCAGCCCAAACTGGAGGAGCTGTATTTGGCTTCGTTGGCCATCATCTTGATCATCACAGCCTGTATGGGTCCCGCGGGACCCCACGGCGAGTTGGTTCTCGAAGGACCGGTCCACTACCAGGTCGATAAGTTGGGACGTGTCGATGGGCCTGTGGCCATCGTCGAGGGCCTCGAAGAGGGTGAGCTGGTCGAGATGACCGTCGAGCCAGCCACGGTCGCCCACATCCGAGACGGCGAGCTGCATGCGGTGGGTCCTGGCGAGGCCACGGTTCGCGCCAGCTGGAAAGAGCAGACGATCGAGTGGACGCTGGTTGTCGAGCCCGCCCTGACCCTCGAGTGGGTCGAGCCTCCGGCCGCCATTGCAGTGGGCCAGACCCATGCGTTTGTGCTCAGCGCGCACACCGGTGATGTGCCTGCCGAAGTCGGAAAGTTGTCCTGGACCTCATCCAATCCGGCCATTGCCACTGTCTCGAGCACCGGTGACGTCACCGGGGTCGCGGCGGGCGTCGTCTACGTGACCGCCACTGCCGCGCGTTCCGAGGCGATGATCGAGCTGACCATCACCCCCTGAGCGTGACGCTACAGGTGCTTGGCGTTGCTCGTCATGCGTTCGATGGCTTCGCTCGCGCGAATGACGTCGGGGTGCCCTTCGGGTCCCATGGCGGCCAAGCGCATCTGTGAGAGCGCTTCTTCCTTTCGCCCGGTGACCCGCAGCAGCGTGCCCAGGTTGTACAGAGCCGAAGGGTCTTCCGGAGAGCGCTTGAGTGCGTCGCGGTACTTGGCCTCGGCCTGTTCGATCTCGCCGTCAAGGTACAGCTCGAGCCCCTGCTGAACCAGCTCTTCGGCTTCGTGGATGAACTCGACATCCAAGAACGCCTTTGCGCCCATGTTCACGAGCAGTGCGGCGAGGGGACTGAAGATCCAAAACGCCGCGCCCTCGGCCGTCAAGAAGACCGCCAGGGGAATGTCGGGTCCAAGCTGCCTGCCTTTGTAGGACAGGCGCACGCGGGTGTAGCGGCCTTGGTGGAACGAGCCGCGGATGCGCTCGCGAAGGTCGCGCAGGGTGTCCTCGACCCGCTCGGGATCGACCTCGATGCGGAAGCCGTTGAACGGATTGTTGGGTCCCTGGCCGTCTTCGGTCTGGGCGTTTTCTGCAGTGCTGTCGGCGGGTTCATCAGTGCTCATGACTCACCCTAATCTCAGGACTACACCGCGGATAGCCCACCATCAGCAACGAGCACGTGCCCCGTGATCCAACGGGCGTCATCGCTGACCAGCATGGCGACGGCACCTGCGATGTCGTCGGGCTGGCCGACTCGACCCAGGGGTGTCGCGGCTTGCGCATGGGCGCGCAGCTGATCGATCTCCGGAATCCACTCAAGCGCGTCGGTCTCGACCAGGCCACCGCAGACGGTGTTTACGCGAATCGGTGCGAGCTCGACCGCAAACTGCCGTGTCAGGGCCTCCATGCCACCCTTGGCGGCACCCATCGCGCCGTAGCCCGGGGTGAACTGTCGCGAGCCTAGGCTGGACAAGCCGATGACGCTGGCGTTCTTGGACAGGTGAGGGAGGCATAGCTTGGTCAGCAGCCAGAACGGCCGCAGAGAGCACTCCAGGGTCAGGTCCCAGTGTGATGTGCGCAGCTTGGCCATGGGCTTGAGTGCGCCGAGGGCTGCGTTGTGCACCAGCACGTCGATCGTGCCCATCCACTCCACCGACTCTGCCGTCAGACGCTTGAGTGCCTCGGGACTGCGCACATCGGCAGCGACCGCCAGCGCCTGTCCTCCCGCATCTCGAACCGCCTTGCAGGTTGTTTCGGCGGCCTCTTCATTGCGCAGGTAGTTGACGACGATCCGGTCGCCATCTCTTGCGAGGCGAGTGGCGATGGCGCGGCCGATTCCGCGGGACGCGCCAGTGATCAGGACGTTGCGGCTCATGTGTGCCTCCAGCAGTGCCGTTCCCTTAGTAGGCACGAGCGATGTCCACCACGTTCAGCAAGCCCGCCGGCATTCCGGTCCTGCCTCCCCACGCCGATGCGGAAGGGGACTGTGTTGTGCGTCGCCTGCTGTCGATGCAGCCCTGGCGCGCGGCTCTGCCATGGCCCGACGGCTTCAGTGCTGGAGTGGCTCACCGCCTGGACATCTCGACGTCCGGGGCACTTCTCGTTGCAGATGACGTCGAGGAGCTGATTCACATCCGATCAGCCTTCCAGCGCAAGGTCCTCGTGAAGACCTACCGGCTGTGGTCGAATCGAGCGGTCGGCTGGGACGACAACACCATCAACAATGCCATCGCTCACGCTCCGCGCCGCAGAAAGAGCCGAATGGTCGTGCAGCGCGGCCCCAACACAGATCACCGCGGCCAGTGGTACCCGGCGCAGACCGACTTCAGGCGCATCAACGACCGGGTGTGGCGCGCCACGATGCGCACAGGCGTGATGCACCAGATCCGTGTACACGCGGCTTTCATCGGAATTCCCCTGGCAGGAGACTCCAAATATGGAGGAGGTGAACGCCCGCCGCAGGCCCCGTCAGATGCCAGCTTCTTGCTGCACCACGTGGGCCTGAACGGTGAGGGAGTGCGGACCGAGGCGGTCCCACTACCTGATTGGGCGGCACCCTAGGCGGCCATCAGACGTGTGCAACGTCCGCACAGACCGACTGCAGCTCGTCGTCTTCGATGTCCGTGGCTGCGATGCGAACCGCCAGCTCATCGATGGCGCCGTTCTTGCGCGCATAGCGCAGAGCCTTGCGCCAGGCCTGAACGGCATCGTCCTGCTCGACGCCCAGCGTGGGGATCTTGTCGGCCAGCACGTGGGCGATCTGCGTGATTTCCGGCTCTTTGAAGCCCATCTGAAACTCCTATTGTCTTGTCAAGTATAAGCTTAAAGTAGTTTGTCATGGATGAGACAAGATCTCAAGGTAGCTTGGCGGCTGCCGCCTTGTGGTTGTCGGGCTAGTGGTGGCCAGCGTGACGTTGCACTGAGTTGAGGGGTGCTGGGATGGCCAAGGTTTGTGTGCTGCATGTCGGTGGAACCATCGGAATGGTGCGAGGACCCCGTGGGCTCGAGCCCCAGAGTGGGTTTGTGGAGCAGTACCTCGAGACCATGGGCACCCTGACCCGTCCAGACATTCCCGATTTTGATCTGGTCGCCCTCGAGCCGATTCTGGACAGCGCCGAGATGGCTCCCCGGGACTGGATTCGAGTCGCTCAGGGCATCACTGAGCGGGCGTCGAAGTACGATGGCTTTGTGGTCCTGCATGGCACGGACACCATGGTCTACACCGCATCTGCGCTGTCCTATCTGTTGCAGCGCCAGAGCAAGCCCGTCGTGTTTACGGGCGCACAGCTTCCGCTGGAACATCCGCGCAGCGACGCCCGCGAGCACATCGTCACCTCGCTCATCTTGGCCGGCGAGCTTGAGGTACCCGAGGTTTGCATCTATTTTGGCAGTCGCCTGCTTCGCGGCAACCGCGCCCAGAAGGTCAACAACAACGACTTTGTCGCCTACGCCAGCGGGAACCTGCCTCCGCTGGCCAAGGTGGGCGTGGGCATCGAGGTCAACCACCACCTGCTGCTGGCCCCGGGCAAGGGCCGAATGACCATGGCGACGCTCGACCGTGAGCCAGTCGTGGTGGCCATCCGGGTGTTTCCGGGCATGACCGCCAGCACGTTCAGTGCGATTCTGTCGTCTCCAGTCGAAGGGGTCGTGCTCGAGACTTACGGTGCGGGCACCTTCCCGGTGTCGGACAAGGAGCTCATGGGAGCCCTACAAGACGCGAGCGAGCGTGGGCTGGTCATCGTGAACTGCTCGCAGTGTCACAGCGGCTACGTGCGCCAGGAGCTGTACGCCACGAGCCGTCCCTTGGGCGAGGTTGGGGTCGTCAGCGGCCATGACATGACCCCAGAAGCCGCGCTGACCAAGCTCTATTGCCTGCTCGGAGCAGGCATCGATCCGGCTTCGGCGCGGACCCGAATGGGCGAGGACCTGGCTGGCGAGATCACCATCGGCCCTGCGGCCTAGGGATCAGAAAGAGGTTCCAGCTCGCTGCTGCACTCGCGGCACCATCATCGCGATGCGCTGCAAGACCCAGTACCAACGCAGGGTGCCAGGGGCGAGCATGGGTTTTCCGGTGGTCAGGAAGCTGACGGTCAGATCACGGGTGGGGTCTGCATAGACGACGACATTGGTGAAGCCAAGGTGTCCGAAGGCTCGCTTGGTGGTCAGACCGAACAGGCTGAAGCGGTCTCCACCCATCATGAAGCCGAGCCCGTAGCGCATGGGGAATCCGAATGTGCCGTCGAGCTGCACCCTGGTGACCTCGGTCACCGCGCGCCGGACCGTGCGTTCCTCGAGCACTCTGGTCCCGTCGATCTCGCCACCGTTGAGCAGCATCTGCAGGAAGCGGGTGGTCTCGCGTCCGGTGGCCACGACATTTGCGGAAGGCAGGATCGCGGTGAGAAAGGACTCGTGGTTGGACAATCCGATGGCGGTGTCGAGGTCGGCGCCAATGGTGCGCCCGAAGATGCGGGACATGAACCCAGGCGTCGGTGGGCCGGTGTAGGTGTGCTTGGCGACGCGTGGCACGTCCTCGGGGCTGACTCCATAGTTCATGTGCTGAAAGCCCAGGGGCTCTAGCAGGCGTTGCCGTGCAACTTGGCGCAGGTCCTTGCCCGTCGCTGCCTGGACGATTTCGTCGAGCAGCAGCCAAGAGGTGACGGGGTGGTACGCCGAGGTCGTGCCGACCCGAGTCACCGGCTTGAGCCCAAGCAGCGGCTCGAGGGGGTAGCGGCCGCGTGCCAAGACTTCAAAGGCGTCGGGGCCTTGGGGCATGTTCGGGATGCCAGCGGTGTGGTTCATGAGGTGAACCAGACGGATGCCCTGCTTGCCGTGAGCCTCGAAGCCCGGCAGGTAGTGGGCGACACGCTCGTCGAGGTCGAGCACACCGTCTTCGGCGAGGGCGTGAATGATGGTGGCGGTCAGCACCTTTGACGCCGAGAACAGGTTGAACAGCGTGTCCGGAGTGGTGACCGCACCCGGTGCCGCTCCAGGCACGTGCTCGACGTGGCCCACTGTTCTGTCCAGGACAACCTTGCCGCGGTGGCGGATGCATAGGCCGATGGCTGGATGGAGCCCGGTCTTGTACAGACTGTGCACGTCGCGCCAGATGGCGTCCCAGCCCAGCTGGGATCCCGCTTCTTTCCCGATGCGTGTCACGTCCCATGGGTCGGGCACGCGCAGCTTGGTCTGAAGTCCGATCATGCAGTCAATCTAGCGCTTGGCTGACACTTGTCAACGGGATTTGTCCGCCGAGGCCCAGTTAGGATGCGGCAGGGGAGCCACCCATGGCAAAGAAATCAGCTGGAATCGACCGCCGCACGGCCATCAAAGGCATGGGAGCCGCCGCAATCACGCCGCTGCTTCCAGGGTGCGGGCCCCCCCAAGTCGCCGACTTCGATGCGCTCGCCGAGCGGGTCGATACGATCGTCGTGTTGATGATGGAGAACCGCTCCTTTGACCAGTACTTCGGCGCGCTCACGCTCGAAGAGGGACGGGTCGATGTCGACGGGCTGCTGCCCGGCATGAGCAATCCGACGTCCGCTGGAGGCGAGATCGAGGTAGCGCCGGCGACCGTGCTCTGTGTCGACGACCCACCGCACGGGTGGAATTCGAGTCGCGACCAGTTCAACAACGGGGCCAATGACGGCTTTGTGCGGGCATATGAGGAACGCAATCCAGACGTTCCCGCCGAGGTCATGGGCTACTTCGACCGCGATACGTTGACCGCGCTCTACGGCCTGGCCGATGACAATGCGCTGTGCGACATGTGGTTCTGTTCGCAGCTGTCCTCGACCTGGCCGAACCGCTTCTACAGCCACGCCGCCCAGAACGGTGGTGTGCACGGCAACGATCTTCCCGAGGTCGAGTTTCCGACGATCTACGACCGGCTCGCCGAGGCTGGAGTCAGCTGGGGCAACTACTATTCCAGCCTGCCATTCCTGCTGTTGGCGCCTGGAATCGGAATCGCCGACGACGAGCTGCGCATCATCGAGCGCTTCTATGATGACGCCGCAGCCGGCACCCTGCCATCGGTCACCATCATCGAGCCGGTGTACGGCCGCAATGACGACCATCCGCCCGCTCATCCGGTAGCGGGACAGGTACTCATCGCGAGCGTCTATGAAGCACTGCGCACGAGCCCGCAGTGGGACCGCACCGTCTTCATCATCACCTATGACGAGAACGGCGGCTTCTACGACCACGTGCCTCCTCCCTTGGCCGCCGATGATCGGGCCGACGAGGGCTTTGACCAGCTCGGCTTTCGGGTGCCGTCTTTGGTGATTGGGCCATGGGTCAAGGCCGGCACTGTGAGCCACGTGGTCTATGACCACACCTCTATTCTCGCGCTGATCGAGGGCTTGTTCGGCCTCGAGCCGCTGACTGCCCGAGACGCTGCCGCCGATCCGCTGCTCGATGTCTTTGATGCGGAGGCGCTCGAGAGCAACTCACCCCGTGAGTGCGCGGTCCTAGACCCCATCGACGCATCCGAAGAGGAGCTCTACGGCCCCGGCTGTGGCATCGACGTCGGATTTCGCAGTGCTGGCAATCCATTCCCAACGGGACAGCCCGAGCTTGAGAAGTGGGCCGACGAGCACATCATGGGCACCCACCTGGACCGGAGGGCCCAGACCGATGAGATCTATGAGTGGCTGCTCGCCAGAGCCGAGGCTCAAGGAATGCTGCGTCGAGTCTGACTAGCAGGGTGATGAAAAAGGACGGTTGCGCCGCGCTTCGAGGCCGCTCGGCGTGGTCTGTCACGACGACATCTCAGCTGGCCTGAGGCTTCTGGCAATCGGCCTGGAGGCTGACGGCCTCCCGTGATCTGATTGGTCATGCGTGGAAAGAACACAGGACAACCCTCGATGCTGGCCTTGGTGTCGCTTGAAGATCGGGTGCCTCCCGATCATCCTCTGCGGCGGCTGAAGCCCTTGACCAAGCGTGCCCTGCACGCGCTCGACGACGTCTTCGACGAGATGTACGCGGACAGTGGCCGCCCGTCGATTCCGCCGGAGCGATTGCTGAAGGCGATGCTGCTGATGGCGCTCTACAGCGTGCGAAGCGAGCGGCAGTTCTGCGAGCAACTTCGCTACAACATGCTGTTTCTCTGGTTCCTCGACATGGACATGACCGAGGGGGCGTTCGACTCGAGCACGTTCAGCAAGAATCGGCAGCGGATGCTCGACCACGACGTCGCCCGCAAGTTCTTCGACGCCGTGGTCGAGGTGGCCGACGAGGAGGGCCTGCTCAGCTCGGAGCACTTCTCGGTGGACGGCTCTCTCATCCGCGCGTGGGGTTCGACCAAGAGCTTCCGGCCGAAGGACGACGACAGCGGCGACAACAACGGCTTCGCCGACTTCAAGGGCACCAAGCGCACCAACGACACCCACGAGTCGAAGACGGACCCCGACGCGCGGCTGTTTCGGAAGGGACGAGGCAAGGAAGCCCACCTCAACCACATGGGCCATGTGCTCATGGAGAACCGGCACGGCCTGGTCACCGACTTCGAGCTGACCGAGGCGAGCGGCACCGCCGAGCGTGACGCCGGCATCGAGATGGTCGACCGCGAGCAGCAGCGCCGGGCTCGGAAGCGTCGGAAGACCAAGAAGAAGCAACGAAAAGCTAGCAAGAAGAGGAACCGGAAGGGTCGACGAATCACGCTCGCGGCGGACAAGGGCTATGACACGCGCAAGTTTGTGCGTGACTGCCGCGAGCGTGGTGTCACTCCTCATGTAGCTCAGAACGAGTACCCCGGGCGTCGCTCCGCGATCGACGGTCGGACCACCCATCACCCCGGCTACAAGGTCAGCTCCACCGCGAGGCTTCTCATCGAGAAGATCTTCGGATGGCTCAAGACCATCGGAGGCTTCCGTCGAAGTCGCTTTCGAGGCCGACCCAAGACGCGCGCGGCCGGCTTGATGGCGACCGCCGCGTTCAACCTCCTCCGAATCAGCAAGCTCCAGCCCGCCACCTGACGGGGTAGGGGCAGCTTCGCCCGCAGCCTGACCGCGATGGTCACCGGCGGGCGTCAGCCGAACGCTTCCGAGTTGGATGAGGGCTTCTCTGCACCCAACAGGGGCATTTTCATCAGCCTGCTAGTCGTCGCCCAAATAGCCCAGGGCGCGAAGTTGAGCCTCGGTGGCCTCGTCCAGCGTTGGAGCCTGACCGGAGCCTTCCTCAATCACCGTGCCGTCGCCCAGGACGCGCACATCGAGGTGGTCCCGCCCGATCGGAGGACGGAATGGCGTGGCAGCCTCCCACTCTCGCAACAATTCGGCGTGCCGTGCGGACTCGGGGGCGTCGGTCAGCGCGACAGAGGGCACCTGTGCGCGCTTTCGGTGATACAGGGCCTGTGGAGCCACCTTTCGCAGCATTGAGGTCTCCGGGCGACTGAGCTCGCGCTGTTCGTGGCTGCCGTCGTGCTGGAATGCTGCCGCGCCGTCGTTTCGGACAAACTGATACAGTTTTGTGATCACGGACAGTTTATGTGTATAGCGCCAATCCGTCTCGGCGAATACCGGGCGCTCGGCCTGTGTTCCGCCCTGCGCCAGAGGCAGCACAGATATGCCGTGCATGGGGTTTGAGGCAGGCACCCCCACGAAGTCCAGCACCGTCGGGGCCAGGTCGATTCCGGACGTCAGCTCGGTGACGATGGACCCGCTTTTCAGCTCAGGGTGAGACAGTATCAGCGGTACGTGCAGTACAGATCGATACAGATGATGGCCGTGGTTGTTCCCGAGCAACAGACCTGGGTGGTCGTCGAGTCCTTCGCCGTGGTCGCTGGTGATGATGAGCAGGGTGTTGTCCATCAGACCCCGCTCGTCGAGGGAGTCGATCAGGCGGCCAATCTGCTCGTCAACAAAGCGGACTTCGCCTGCGTAGCGGTCTGAGCGCTGTTGGCCACCCCCCACTGCCTCGAGCGCCTGGTCCGAAGGCTGGTAGGGAAAGTGGGGGTCGACGTACAGCAGCTGCATGTACCAGGACTGCTCGCTCATTTGCGCGCTTCGGGCGTCAAACATCTCGAGCGCTTCGTCCGTCACGTCGCGCGCGTTTGCCATGGCGCGGTCTTTCTTCTTCCCGAACCAGCGCTGACCTCGACCAGGCGTCATGAACTTGAACACCACCCGGCTGTCCCGGTATTCATCAAAACCCTGGGAGAAACCGAATAGATGATTGATGTTGGGGTTCGAAGTGAGCCCGAGCGTGAGCCAGCCGGCGTTGCGTCCCATCAGTTCACAGACCATGACGCGG
>CAYYHT010000181.1:0-11485 GCA_964471355.1 uncultured Enterobacteriaceae bacterium | reverse complement strand
CGGGAGCGCGCCCGTGGATGGTGTGGAAGCCGTAGGTCTCCATGTAGTAGGGGAACCGGCTGCTGCATCCGATGCCGCTGATGACGGCGAAGTTCTCGCGCTTGATGCCCATCTTCGAGAAGGCGGTCTGCACGTTGGAGAGGATGGAGTAGTCACCACAACCGGGGCACCAGCGCACGAGCTGGTCGGTCATGAAGTCTTTTTTCTTGTACTGGACGTCGGTGGTCATGGTCGTCCCCTACTTCGCAGCTTGCGGGTTGGCGGTGGTGTATTCGTCGATCTTGGCTTTGATTTCGTCGGTGCGGAATGGCTGGCCATGCACCTTTGAGAAGCGCTTGGCGTCGACCAAGAACTCGGCGCGGATGATCTTGACCAGCTGGCCGAGGTTCATCTCTGGAATGACAATCGAGTCGTAGCGACTCAGGATGTCGCCGAGGTCCTTGGGCAGTGGGTTGATCCAGCGAAGGTGCAGGTGGCCCACTTGGCGCCCTTCGGCAAGTGCGGCGTTCACTCCGGTGCGGACGGCGCCGTACGTGGAACCCCAGGACAACATCAACAGGCCGCTGCTGCTGCCGTGTACCTCGAGGGCGGGGATGTCGTTCTGGATGCGCTGAACCTTTTCGGCTCGCAGCTCACACATCATGTGGTGGTTCTGCGGGTCGTAGGACACGTTGCCGGTGAGGTGCTCTTTCTCAAGGCCGCCGATGCGGTGCTCGAGGCCGGGGGTGCCGGGAATGGCCCATGGACGCGCCAGGGTCTCTTCGTCACGCATGTAGGGCTGGAAGCCCTCGGGGTCGGTGCGGAAGTTCGCAGTGATGTCCCCGATTTCTTCGAGGTCAGGCAGGCGCCATGGCTCTGCGCCGTTGGCGATGTAGCCGTCTGTCAGAATGACGACGGGCACCATGTACTTCAGCGCGATCCGGACGGCTTCGAGGGCGGAGTCGAAGCAGTCCGATGGGGTCTTCGGCGCAAGGATGGGCAGCGGTGACTCACCGTTGCGGCCGTACATGGCAATGAACAAGTCAGACTGCTCGGTCTTGGTGGGCAGGCCCGTCGAAGGGCCGCCGCGCTGGACGCAGACGACGATCATCGGAAGCTCGGTGATCATGGCCAGGCCAATGGCCTCGCCCTTGAGCGCGAGTCCTGGTCCGGAAGTGCCGGTCACGGCAATGGAGCCGCCGTACGCGGCACCGATGGTCGCGCAGACCGCCGCAATCTCGTCTTCGGCCTGGTAGGTCGTGACGCCGTAGTTCTTGAACGGGGCCAGCGAGTGCAGGATGTCGGACGCCGGCGTGATGGGGTAGCTGCCGTAGAAGACATTGCGTTCGGACTTCACCGCAGCAGCGGCGAAGCCGAGTGCCAGCGCGGGATTGCCCATGATGTTGCGGTACTTGCCCTTGGGCATGTCGTCGGCGGCGAGCACCGTGTAGACGCCTTCCCAGGTCTCGACGGTCTCGGCATAGGCGTGGCCGGCATGCAGTGCGGCGACGTTCGCCTCGCCGTAGGGCGCCCGGAACTTCTTGCGAAGGTAGGCGATGGTGTGGTTCAGGTCCCGGCTGTACAGCCAGTACATCATGCCCAGTGCGAAGAAGTTCTTGCAGCGATCCTGCTCCTTGACGGTCAGTCCGTGAGGAGAGGTTGCTCCGCGGGTCAGGCTGCCGATTGGCGCCTCGACGACGCGGAAGTCGGACAGGGTGCCGTCCGTGCGCGGATCGACTTCGATGCGGGCCTTGGCGAGGTCCCGATCGGTCATCTTGTCCGTGTTCAGAACGACGACCCCGCCTTTTCGCAGGTTCGGCAGATTCTTGATCAACGCCGCCGGATTCATCGCCACCAGCACGTCGGACATGTCGCCTGGCGTGAAGATGTCGCGGTTCGCGAAGTGGATCTGGAACCCAGACACGCCTTCACGCGTGCCAGCAGGTGCCCGGATCTCAGCCGGGTAGTCCGGGAAGGTCGCCAGATCGTTTCCCGCAAGCGCGGTGGTGCTGGTGAACTGGTTTCCGATGAGTTGCATTCCGTCGCCAGAGTCGCCGGCGAAGCGGATGACGACCTGTTCGAGGTCAATAGACATAGGAACTCCCCTCCTGGGGATTGTGGAAGGGGCCACCGGTAACACAACGGCTAGGAAGGCGCTTCTGCACTTCTGGTGCAACGATCTTCGACTGCCGGAATCTGGTGGTTGGTTGGTTGGATTCGCGAAGATGCAATTGAAGCGCTTTCGGGGATGGTCCTGGTGTGCTAGGTTGCGCCGTCTTTTCGAATGGCATCGGTATAGGCCGATACTATTCTCCACATGCGAACCCGCTCGGGAGGGCGACTTGCAGCGCCTAGGCATTATCGCCTCTTCCCTTTTTCTGATCGGCCTTGCGCCGTCCGCCCTCGCCGGAGGTTTCGGCGAGAAGACCATGAGGGCTCCCATGCCCACGACCGAGGTCGAGCGCAGTCTGATTCTGCCGCGCGGCTGGGTCGAGACGAAAGTCGACTTTGAACAGAAAGTCGCCACCGCCTCATGGAATTCAGCCGGTGAGCGGGTCGACTTCGACCACAGCACCTGGCTGTACCGCACCGAGCGACTGACGCTGTCGTTGGGCTACGGGCCACATTCAGAGATGTGGTTCAGCGTGCCGTTCCACCAGGCTCGGTTGACCCAAGACCGACCAGATGTTCCGGCCGACTACACACAGGTCGACATCCGCGACAACAGCATTGGAGATCCCAAAGTTGGCTGGCGCGTCGAGATCCTGCGCACCGAGGCGCCCCTGACTTCGGTGGTGTTCAACACCTACTGGAAGGGACCCGCGGCCTCTGAAGCCCCCGGTACCTTTATTGGCGGACCCCTCAATGTGCAGGGCTTCGTCTTCACGACTGGCACCCCCGACGCCTACTTTGGTGTGGCGGCCAAGCGCCAGTTCGGTCCGGCCTCCTTTACGCTCAATGCGGGCTACATGCGGCGCTTCTCCAGCACCGTGCAGTACCTGATCGAGCTCGAGAACATGCAGTTCCTCGGGCGCATCGCTCCCGGCGACGAACTCCAGGTAGACACGGACCTGACGGTGCAAGCCGGTCCTGTCGCACTGCACGCCGGCACCCGCGGCAAGACTCGCGCCGAGACCCGTGTTGGCACCACCTCAGGCGGCATCGGGGTGCTCCGACCGGACAAGCCCTGTGGCGAGGGAGTCGATCGTGGCTGCCTGCGACCGCTCGCAGGCAGCGGTGGCGCGGCGCTCGACGTCAATGTCAGCGCGCAGTTCATGCTCTCCCGTGGCCTCGACTTTCACGTCGGCGCCAACATTCCAGTGGTCGGCGAGGACTTCATGTTCTTCCCGATCGAAGACCTGCATCCCACCGCAGGCACGACCATCAACGTCACGCTCGAGGCTCGCTACTAATGACGCGAATCCTTTCCATTGCCGCCGCTGCCGCGTTGATGATGACCGCCACGATGGCGACCCCGACCACGGCCGAGGCCAAGTGGGTGTTCCCGTACAACCACCCAGATCTCAAGTGGTACACGATCGAGACCGATCACTTCTATGTGCACTACCCGGTCAGCAAACGCTCGGCCGAAGACGGCAACAAACACTACATCGACGCCACCTGGGCCGCCCGCAAGATGGCCACCGTCTCGGACGAGATGTGGGAGCCGATGTGCGCCGAGTTCGACTACTACCTGACCGAAAAGGTGCACGTCGTCCTGCTCGAGCAGCCCGATGACCTGACCGGATTTACGGTTCCGATCTTCGATTTTGTCGAGGTCAGCGCCAACCCCGGTGCCAGCTTCTATCGCACCCGTGGCCGCATGGAGTGGTTCGCCGACGTGCTCGTGCACGAGTTCGCTCACGTCGTGTCGCTCAAGCAGAACGCTCCATTCACCGAGCACAGCTTCGGCACCGCTATCTCGGGCCTGTTCCGTGACGGTGTGAACAACACCCAGAGCGGCGCCAGCATCTTCATCATGGACAGCGACCCAACGTTCTGGACCGAGGGCGGGGCCGAGTACTGGTCCGACAACTCGGGCTACAACTGGTGGACGCCGTCTCGCGACGCCAACATCCGCACCACAGTCCTCGAAGACCGTCAGCTGTCCTGCCACGACTGGCTCTCGCACGCCGAAGGCAGCGACTACGGCGACGGCGAGCGCCGCTACCAGCAGGGCTACAGCTTCGCGCTCTATCTGCGCGAGCGTTTTGGCCCGATGACCTACAACGAGTTCGCTGAGGTCTCAGCCGAGCGCTGGCGTGCATCGTGGCCCACGATCATTGAAGAAGTCACCGGCCAGGACATGTGCACACTGCACGGCGACTGGCTCGCCTACCTCCAGGGCAAGTACGGCCGCGTGGTCGACCAGGTCCGTGCCCAAGGCGAGACCGCCGGCATGGAGATCAAGAGCGCCCCCGGAGGCTGGGAATACACCGACCCGGCGGGCCGCAACAGCTGGCTCGCTGGCACCGACAACAACAAGACCAAGTGGGACAAAGTGCGCGAGCGTGAGCGGGCCGGCGGCTCCTACGACATCTTTGCCAAGTTCTCGGACGACGGAAAGCTCTACGGCGAGTTCGCTCGGGGGCTCATCACCATCCGGGGTTCCGACGACCGGCATCTGCCGGCGGTCAATGGCTACGGCACCGAGGCATATAGCGTCGACGAAACGCTCGAAACGATGGACGCTGTCGCAGTGTTCCCCGCGGACTGGATGCACGCCTGGGACTTCGTGCCCGGCCAGAACAAGGTCGTGTTCACGGGTTGGGAGGAGGACTTCCGCACCTCCACCAAAGAGCTGCTGCGGGTCGAATCTGACGGCTACAACTGGAACCAGATCTGGGTCGCGGACCTGGACAAAAAGTGGAAGCACAAGCGCAAGCACCGCGGCGAAAAGGAAGAGTTCCAGAGCTTCCACAAGGCCAAGGGCATGAACAAGGGCAAGTATGCCAAGGGCGCGTTCACGGCCGTTCCGAACACCCAGCGCGGCAGCACGCCGGCGGTCTCTCCCGACGGCACCCGAATCGCCTATCTCGAGTACGGCAGCGGCACCCACAACCTGGTGACCATCAACTTCGACGGCACCGACAAGAAGTACCACACCGAGTTCGAAGACGGCTCCTGGATGCAAGTCGTCGACTGGTCCCCGGACGGCAAGAAGCTCATCGTGCCGATCTTCCGCAACTTCGAACAGGACCTGTATGTCATCGACGTCGCGACCAATGACGTCAAGGCCCTGACCCGCGACCGCTGGGAAGTCCAGGACCCGCACTGGACCGAGGACGGCATCTACTTCAGCGCTGACCCCACGGGCATCTTCAACATCTTCAAGCTCGATCCGGACACCGGCAGCGTCACCCAGATCACGAACATCGTGGGCAGCGCCCAGACGCCGCACATCACGCCCGACGGGCACCTGATGTTCGTCTACCAGACCGGACACGGCTGGAAGAACTGGGCCCTCTCCAAAGAAGAGTTCCTGAACAAGGACGTCACCGAATGGTTTGGCACCGTCGACATCGACGAGGCTGAAGTCGAGCGTGAGTGGGACTACAGCGAAGACCTGTCGTACTGGGAAGAGCGGACCTCGGTCTACCGCCCCAAGAACGGCGACTTCCTGCCCATTCAGTTCATTCCAATCATCAGCCTCGAGAACGACAGCCGCACCAACATCGGCCTGTCGCCGGGTCTGCAGATGTTCTCGATGGACTTCGTCGAGAAGCACGACTGGCTGCTGTACGCCCAGATCGGCGAGGACGCCTTCATCCAGGGCCGCTACACCTGGCAGGGCTGGGCACCGAACATCTCGCTTGTCGGCTTCCACGGCAACTTCAAGCTCGACTACGCGTTGCAGCTCGACGACGACAACAACCCCGAGACCACTGAAGACCAGAGCGTCTGGGATGGTAAGAACCACCAGTCATACAGCTTCGGCGGCGTGTTCATCGACTACCCGCTCAATGGCATCGTCGACTTCAACACCTACTTGATGGTGTCGCAGTTCGGCTTCAAGGGCACCGACGACACCCAGTTCGGCGTGTTCACCCGACGCATGGAGGGCGGGGCGTCCTTCAACATCTACGGAGGCTCGGGCAACTGGTCGCTGGACATGGCGCACGGATTTTCGGACATGGTCTACGCCCCGTACAAGGGCCACGACACCGACGACGGGCAGATTCTCGACAAGTACGAGTTCAACCGCGGCGAGGTCATGTGGGCCCGGCGCTTCAGCGTGCCGACCTTTGGTCTCGAGAAGCTCGCCTTTGTGCACGACGACGGACACCGCATCTACATGAGTGGCCAAGTCGGCCTCATCGACCGCAACGTGCAGTCCAATGACGAGTTCAGGGCCGGTGCAGTGCACCCCATGTTCGTCAACTACCGCGACAATCGACCGACGAATACATTCGCCGGCTACCCACAAGCTGCGCTCCAGGGCGAGACCGTCATCATTGCCACCGCGGCCTATGACTTCCCCATCAAGCGCATCCTCCGCCAGTTTAGTGGCCCCTTGTACTTCCGTGACATCCGCATGCGGGTCGGCGGCACCGCCGGCAACCTGTGGAGCTACAAGATCAGCGAAGAGGCCATCGAAGAGGGCAACACCTACTTCGACGGCTTCGGACAGCGCGTGGCCATCGACCCCAAGGACGTGAAGCGCGAGATTCCGTTCGTCGACACGGCCTACAAGAACGGCAACTACCTGCTCACCGATGCCAGCGCCGAACTTCGCGTCGGCACGCTGTTGTGGGGAGTGAACTCTTTTGACTCATTCGCGCGCGTTTCATACGGATTCCAAGGCATTCGTGGACTGAACGACGTGAACGGCGACGACATCTCAGACACCAGCGACCCCGGAACAGGCAACTCCATCTCGAACGAGATCGAGAAGCCAGGACCTCGATTCTTCCTCGGCATCGGTACGGGCTGGTAGGAGCACAACATGCGAATCATCACAATCACTGCGACCATTGCACTGCTCCTCGCCTGCGGGCGTGACACCAACCAAGCTGAAGTCAAGCTGGTCGGTGTTGGCTACCATCCCGACGAGGTGGGCCCATCGCCGACTCCGTACGGTGGCGTCGTCGAGTACGACCACGTCGACTTTGCCGCTGCCGGCTTGCCGCTGTCCCTGATGGGACTCGGCGGAACGGATCCTGCGGGTCCGGGGCTGAACAACTTCGCTCCTCCGTACGAGGGCATCTTCGGCTTCAGCTACATCTTCGACACCAAGCTGCCTGCTGGCGACACGCTCGCCAACGTCGGTTCGGCGCCACCCGAGGTCGAGGGCACCTGCTACACCGCGTTCGAGCCCAGCGGTCCCATCGGTTCGTTCACGACGGTCGACGTCGGTGACCACATGGAGTTCGCCACCGGGACCGAGGGTCTCAAGGCCGACGGTGCTGCTGGCCTGCGCATGGAAAGGCTGCCGGCGGACTATCCGCCAGACGCCCAGGACATGTTCGTCTACTACATCGGCTTCGAGTACTACAAGCCCTTCGAGATGACGCACAAGGTGCCGAGCGACGCCGATCCGGACAATCCGGGGGCGATGGTCGACGCGACCTACCGCAAGATGAACTACCCGTTTGGCGAAGAAGTGCAGTTCCGCTACCCCGGCGGATTCGCTCGGTTTGACCAAGCCATTTCGTCCATGCCGCGCCCCTCTCACTCGGTCGACCCGAACGCGATTCGTCTGCCGGCCCCTCTTGGCGCTGTCATGCTGGATTGGACCGGTCCGCGCTACGACCTCAACGGCGAAGTGCTGCTCGACAACGGCGACCGCATCAATCGTTGCTTCGAGTTCTACGAAGGACGTGAAGACGATCCGAACCGCACCCGCGAGGACTGCGAGACCCCCGAGCCGCTGCCCAGCACAGCCAGCGACTACAACGACTTCGAAGGCCAGGTCTACACAGGACCGTGGGACACCGCCGACGGCGTGACCTTTACGTGGGACACCGAAGACGATGCCGGCGAGCCGCTCGAAGGCGACCAGATCGTGCTCTCGGTCCGCTGGATGGCTCCCGTCGACACCGAAGACCCACAGTTTGCCCATCGCGTTCATGACGACGGTGGACCCGCCCAGGTCTGCGACGACGAGCGCGATCTCGAGTTCGAATTCGACGAGGCCCGCTACACGACGGACGGCGAGACGCTCAACTCCGAGCTCCGTGGCGACCCCTTCAGCCAGATGGCCACGGTCACCTGCCTGCTGCCTGCCACTGCGGGCACGTTCACGCTGACGCAGGACCACTTGCAGGGCGCACTCGACCATGTGGCACTGCAGCCCGATGGTGCCGGGGGCGTCGTCTTCTTCTTCTCACGAGGAAACGAGATGGACGCGAACAACGTGCCCTCGGTCAAGGACCAGTTCAGTCAGCAGCACTTCATCGACCCCATCAAGCTGACCGCTCGTGCCATTCGCATCGGCCGGTTCTGGTGGGATCCAGACTCGAGCATCGACTCATCTGAAAGCGGGGAGGAATAAGACCATGCAAAGCAAGCTTCTTTCACTCACTGCGATGTTGGCCCTCACTGCGGGCTGCGCCGATGTGTCCTTCACCGACTACTACCCGAACGACGGTGCCGACGGACCGTCGGTCGATGAGATCTCACCGACATCCGAGGCGGGCAACTGGGGCGGCCAGACGGTCACCATCACCGGCTCTGGCTTCGGCGAGACCGAGAACCTGCTGCTCATCTCGCAACACAATGTCGAGATCGTCAGCTGGAGCGACAGCGAGATCGTCGCGATCAGTCCAGACGGCCCCATCACTGGTGGCAAGACCGGCGTCTTGGTCGCGACCGCAGAGGGCTGGGACGAGCTCGGCGACGAGGACGACGAGTCCGGCTATGTCTACGACATGGCCGAGCTGTCGGACGCCTCCTACGACGGCGAGAATGGCTACATCCTGCTGCAGAACTTCTACAACAGCTGCTACGGCGGTCTGTCTGCTGACTCGATCCCCGGCGCTGGCTGCGAGACCATCTCCTACATCGGTCAGAGTGGCCTCGATGGCACGGCCGAGTTCTACAAGCTGGTCTACCCGCGCGTCCACACAACGGGCGCTGGCTTCGTCTCGGGCGGTCTTCCCGTCGGCAACGAGTGGCGAGTCGCCGCTGGTTCTGGCGCTGCGACGGCGTTTCCGTCAGGCATCGACGATCTGCGCGAGCGCATCGGCAGCTTCACCATGGTCAACGAGGAGTGGGCTGGGGTCGACCAATGTGTCGATCTCGAGAACGGCACGCCCGTCAAGGACACCCAGTGCGGTCCCGGAACGCGCAAATACGACATCGGCGAAGTCCAGTTCTGTGAAGACGTCGATGCCAGTGATGGCGCCAACTACACCTACCTCGCTGACTACCCGGTCGATCACGACTTCTTCAGTGGCGCGACCCCGCTCACCGGCGGCACCGTGGTGTTTGACTCCGACGACAATCGGATCGACGGGCTTGAGCTCACCTTCCCGCCACCGCTCATCATCGACGCCGAAGCTGGCGTCGGCGACGAAGAGGTCTGGATGGTCTCGGGCGAGCTCGCGAGCTGTCCCGATACCACTGGCGACGGCGAAGCATTGCTCAACGAGCCAGGCCTGATCGTGACATGGGACCCGATTCCCGATCCCGACAGCATCGGTGGCCAGTGCGACACCAGCGACTGCGAGGTCACCGCGGCCTCCTTCGTGCAGATCAGCATGTCTTACCTGAACATGGGCTGGTTTGGTGGCGAGGGCGCAGGCGTCATCGCTGACATCGTGGTCGATGACCAGTCCGGTCGGGTCACCGTGCCGAACGACGTGCTGTACCAGTTCCCGACGCCAAACTCGGCGTGGTCCAACTCAAATCAGACGACGGGCACCGGCTACCTGGGCACCGTCGAGTCGAACGCGGCCTTCGTCGTGCTCGAGTTCACGCGAATCACCGACTACCGCATCGATGACGGCGAGGGCAACGTCACCGTCGTGTCCTACGTCACCGGCGACTTCACATTCCCAGCCTGGACCAATCCGGCTGAGTCTGGAGATGATTGCGGGGACTGCCTCGACGGCGACGCCGACGGCTGGACCGACGACCGCGACCCCGACTGTGCCACTGGCATTGGCGGCAACGGCGATGTCGAGGACGACACCAACACCGACTTCACGTGCAATGACGGCCTCGATAACGACGGCGATGGTCTCATCGACGCCGACGACGTCGACCAGTGCGTAAATGGCTGGGACGGTGATACCAACTGCGGCGACGGCATCGACAACGATGGCGACGGCTGGACCGATGGGCTCGACGGTGAGTGCCCCGAGGGCGACGCTTTCGCCTCCGAGATCGGCGAAGACGACGTGGCTTGGACCTGCTCCGATGGCCTGGACAACGATGGCGACGGCTGGTTCGACGCCGACGATCCCGGCTGTGCCGACGGCACCGGCTTCGAAGACGATGGCTTCGGCACCAACGAGTGCAACGACGGCATCGACAACGACGACATCGATGACCTGGTCGACGCCGAGGACCCCTACTGCATGTCAGAAGGGGCCACTGCCGAGACCGAGACCGCGATTCGACTCAGCCAGTGCACCGATGGCGTCGACAACGACGGCGACGGCATGACGGACGAGTATGACCCCGATTGCGAGTTCTCTCCGCCAACGCGCGAGACGACGGACTTCATGGACCCAGAAGACGCGGCACAGCCTTGGTTTGGCCACGGACTGCAGTGCTACGACGGACTCGACAACGACGGTGACGGCGCTGTTGATGGCGCCGACGCGAGCTGCTGGGACCCGGCAAACACCTACGGCTCGTATCTGGTCAACGGCTTCATCTCGGACGAGGCCACCGATCACGGCACCACGTGCAGCGACGGCATCGACACGGACGGAGACGGCTGGATTGACGGCCTAGACCCCGACTGTGTGGTCGGAGACGCCGCCAAGCAGGAAGAGGTCACAGACACCTCCTCGACGCCCTGGGGCACCACACAGTGCAATGACGGCATCGACAACAGCACGCCGCCTGATGGCCTCATTGACTCGCAGTCGGACTACTGCAAGTCCGGCAGCGGTGACTTCGAGGGCTAGTCCTTCATCACTCCTTTGGGGCGCGCCTTGGTGTGCGCTCCGCCTAGGGCGGCTCTCGAGTCGCCCTTTTTCTTTGCCTGGGACTCGCGGAGGCGCTTTTCCTGCGCTTGGCGAACCTTTCTTCGTCTCTGCGGCCGCCCATTACAGGCGACTTCCCGGCGTCCTCGGCGATGCGGCCAAAGGAAGTTGAGGATCCGCTGAAATTCAGCCTTGCGCGCTCTGCGCCCAGAGTTAAAAGCGCTGGGCGCCGACCGGGAAACCCTCTTGAGGGTCTTCCCACCTGGCGGTCGGTCTTTGAAATACGAGTAATAGAGATAGTGACGTTCCGTCGATTCCGACAGGTCCACACATGCGGATCTGTCAGATCAACAACAAAAAATAGAGTACAGATATTAAACTGGAGAGTTTGATCCTGGCTCAGAGCG
>CAYYHT010000180.1:0-11546 GCA_964471355.1 uncultured Enterobacteriaceae bacterium | reverse complement strand
CTACGAACGGCTGACCAAGCTCATCGAGCACACGGGCGTGCGGGTCAACAGCTACCGGCAGTACAGGCAGTGGGGAACCCTGTGCCACCCGATGCACACGCTGGCGGCCTTTGCGGGGAACTGGGGGTTTTGGGCCGCGGCCTTTTATGTGCTTGGCGGGCCGGCGCTGGTGGCGACTGGCTTCGGCTATACGGCGCTGTACACCTGGGGAATCCGGAACTTCAACTACTTTGGGCACGGGGGCGGGCGCGACCGACGCCGCGATGGCGATGACTTTCATCGCAGCGACTTGGCGAGAAACCACTGGTGGCCCGGCTTTGTGGGCGGAGAATGGCACAACAACCACCACCTGTACCCGAACGCCGCGCGCTCGGGCTTCTTGCCGCACCAGATCGACTTCCCCTGGCTGCTCGTCGTGGCGCTGCGCAGCATCGGCGCTGTGACTCGGGTCAACGATCCCACCGAAGACTTCATGCGAGACCACTACAAGCCCTGGCTCGACGAACAACGCGCCAAGGCTTCGTCACCGGGCTCCTGATCCTCCAGTCGCGCCCTGCTCTGGGGCCGGCTCACCCCGCTCTCGGTAGCAAAAGCCCAGCCACGCGCAGCACAGTGCGAGCTGCACCAAGGCATGGGTCATGAACCAATGCTCTGGAATGCCGGCTTGGATGCCAGAGAACTTGGCCAGGTCATCGAGCAAAGGCGTCCCATAGGGCAGCCGACGATGGCTGCGGTCAGCGCGTGGGCCGCCGTGAAGTCGAGGGCTCCGTCGTCTTGCACAGGTTCCATGGTCCTGACCTTGTTGCTCTGCAGGCGTATCGGCATTGACGCGTCCAGGGCATTTGGCCTGTGGATAACTGGGGAAAAGATGCGCGGCTGCGGCGGAAAGATCCCAATGCGATCGCGAAGGGGGATCGTCTATGAATGCCCAAAAAACTGCATGATCGCGAATATTGAACGGTGTTGTTGACGGGGGATGAGTGCGACCGTAAAACGGAGTCATCGTCTCTTGGTCCGCCTCCCCCGGATCGCCCTTCCCCCCTTGTTTGTGGTCTGTCGCGTGCCTCGCCCGTTGACCGTTACCCGTGCGCCTACTCCGGCGCTTCTGACGGGTACAAGCTCTGAATACCTCGGCCGTCGGCCGTTGCCCCGCGTCCTGCGCTCGCGTCCAGCGGTGTTGGTGCTGGGGCCAGAAGGGGTGGGCAAGACGACTGTGGCCATGAAGCTGGCGGGACCCGGTTCCCTGCGGCTGAATACGCGTCAGCTGCAGACCGCATTGGTCGAGCGCGTGCAGATGCGCGCCTGGAGCCGCGAGTTCATCGATGCGCCAGCACTCGTCCTCGACGGACCGGTCTGGCTTCAGAATCGACCCGCAGCGGTCGAGTGCCTGGGTGAGCTCATTCGGCAGCGCGCTGGCCTGGGCCGCCGGACACTTGTGGTTCAGCCGGACTCGGATGGGTCGGCCCACTTGCTGGCCGACGAGCTCGCCGCCGGAGAGCTGGTGGTGCTGGGACTGCGCTACCCCAAGGGTCGCCGTGGTCGTCTGCGCTTCGCCCGTCGCATCTGCGATGAGCTCGGCATTCCCTGGCACGCGGCGACCGGAACCGATGAGCTGGGCGTGTGGAACTACGCTCGGGTCATCAAGAAGCTGATCGCTTGGAAGCGGACCAATCCGGGGCTGTTCGACAGCTAGCCGGCTTTGCGGTCGGCCTCGGCCTGTTCTTCGGCAGCGATGGCCACACAGGCGTTGAAGCCGTTCTTGATGCCGGCTTTGATGACGCTGGGCATCTTGCTGCCCCACTGCGCGACCCAGCTGGCTTCGGCGCCGAAGACGATTCGGCTGACCAGGGTGACTCGGGTCTTGCGGTCATCGCCGGGACCGATGATGTACACGCCGAACACATCGGACGCGGGAACGGTCGAGCTGAAGGCCCAGCGCTTGTCGACCGAGGCCTCTGCTGCGGCCATCTTCTTTTGGTAGGCCGCCCAGGTCGCGTCATCGACCATGTCCTCGGTCACCTTCTCGAAGAACAGGTAGTGGGTGCCGGTGGTCTCATCCTTGAACATGTAGGTTCGCTGCGTGAACGCCGTGTAGAACAGCGTCAGGTCCACGAAATAGAACGTGTCGACGTACTCGGAGCCCACCTTGGGGTCGTAGCCTGAGCCCAAGTTGACGACGGCTTCGGCGCCCTCCATGTGCTTGGGCAGGCGGCTGAGCTCTTTGAAGACGGTCTGGCTGACCACGTCAATGTCGAAGTCCTGTTGGCCCTCGCCGGTGATCATCGGCACGTAGCCCGAGTCCAGGCTCTTGAGTCTGACCTCGTCGTACAGCTGATTGTTGTGCGTCTTGACCGAAGCGTCGGTCCAGTACTCGTCGACCAGGGCCGCGTTGAGAACCGCCGAGGACTCGGTGTTGTGCATGCTGACGGTCGGCGTTTCAGCCGCGGCGGTCGTGCACAGGCTGCCAGCGAGGCAAACCCCCAACAGCAAAGTCGACACACTCAGTCGCACAAATCCAATCACACCTGTACCCCGCTCCACCAACACTGTATCCGCAGGTCGCAGTCCGCCCAGTTTCATTCGCTTTCACATGCCTCACATGAGGGTCCGCTCAGGTACCCGAGAGCACAAAGCTCACAAGTCTGGCCCTCCGACGCACTCTTGGCGGTGCCCATTCGCACGGCCTCTCCGGCGGGTGTCTGGAAGACAATTCCCGATTTGAAGTACAGATTATTGCCGCGAAAGGCCCACTTTCGGTGGGTTTCATCGAGCTGCGCGAGCTCGGCATCGGTGTCGGCTTCTCGTATGGTTGCCTGGATTGGCTGTGGATCAGAGAAGCGGATCCATAAGGTTCCTCGCCCACTTTTGCCCTTTTCGATTCGAACGCTGGATCCATCGTCCGAAAGTGTCACAATCGCGACGTCTTTCGGTGAAATCGCCGCGGATTCGCCCCAGGCAAGGTTCGCGCGCTTCTTGAGTGCAGCTTCTGGATCAAAGACTCCAGCAGCGGCCGCTGGGGCGGGCAAGGTGATCACCAGATCGGTCTTGAGGGTCAGGTCGATTCGCCAGCCGGGCCCGACCGGCATGTTGTGGGCAGCACCGAGCCCCTTCCAGAACCGGCTGGTGTCCGTCGTCGAGGCCAGATTCTTGGACTCGGCGGGGTCGGCGGCCAAGTCGTACAGCTCCTCTTCGCCGCTGATGGTGTGCACGATGTACTTGTGGCCTTCCATCGCCACGCCCCAGCGCTCGGTGTCGTACATCAGGTGTGCGATGGGAATCGGCCGCTTCCAGTCCCCGGCGTCGCTCGCGTCGATGAGCGCCTTCAGGCTGCGGCCGTCGCTCTTGGGAGGGGAGCTGATGCCCGCGTAGTCGAACAGGGTCGGCCCGATGTCGGCCAACCACACGGGCTCGCTCAGTCGAGATGTCGCAGTCTGCCCCGGTGGCGGGTCGATCAGCAGAACCACCCGCGTGGTCTCGTCGTACAGCTGGTGGTTGTGCTCGAAGCCGCCGTGCTCCCAAAACTCCTCGCCGTGGTCGCTGTGAATGACGACCAGGTCGTTTCCGCCCAGCTTGCCCAGGCCGTCAAAGAAGCGCTTGAGCTCTCTGTCGGTGTACCGAACCTCGCCGTCGTAGGAGCCCACGATGTGGTCCTGGCGCTGCTTGGTGAGCTTGCCGGACAGGGCCCACTTCTTGACCATCCAGCGGTTGTAGGTGCCCAGATCGGGATCGGGACTGTCGACGAACATCGATCCGTAGGGTTCGGGGGCGGCGTAGAAGATGTGTGGGTCCATGATGTGCATGAACAGGTAGGTGTCGCGGTGTCGGTTCGCGGTCAGCCAGGCCAACGCGTCGTCGACTTGATCGCTGGCCTTGGCCTCGGGGTCCAGGGTCCACTCGTCAAAGCCCGAGTGGAAGCCAAAGCGGCGGTTGAGGTGGATGTTGGCCACGATGCCGGCGGTCGCGAACCCGGCTTCGTCAAACACGTCCCCGATGTTGCGGGCTCCGACGGCGTCGAGTGGGTAGCGGCCGGTGGTGGCCGTGCGGAATGCAGGCCGGGTACGGGGAGCGGGAGCCCACGCCGCATCAAAGACGCTGGCGGTCTTGGCCCAGTCGTCAAGCTCAGGCGTGGTGGGCCGCTCGTAGCCGTACACACCGAGGTGGTCGGGGCGCGTCGTGTCCAACCCGATGACGATGACGCGGCGCGGCGGCGTCTTGGGGGTGGTGGTGACGACCGGCGAGGCAAAAAACGCGTAGTCCCAGTCGCCGCTGGGCCCGGTCTCGGTGATCAGCTTGAGGGTGATGGACTTGCCCGCAAGGGAGGACAGGTCGGCAGTCCATCGAGTGAATCCACCGCCGTCGTCGTTGCTGAAGTACGACGGCTGGACCGTCAGTTCGTGGCTCGAGATGATGGTGTCGACCCCGTCCACCACTGCGACCAGCGAGGCTTTGACCCCGTCCGATTCGGCATCGCGTCGCTGGGTGGGCACGATGGCCGTCCAGGTCTCGAAGCGGCCATCGTCGGGCACGGTGACGGACCACGCGGCGGTTGTGGGAGCGGGAAGCAGCAGCCCGCTGCGCGATCGATCGTTGATGTGGTGGGTGTAGCGAACGTACTGGTCGTCGGTCAGCCCCGATCGCGTGTGCTCGAGCCTGTCGCTGTGTGCTTTGAGTCCCGCGTGTTCGATTCGCACCGAAGTGGGTGCTGTGGCCAGGACCAGTTCGATTCGGGCGCCCTCGAGCGCGTAGTGCGATGAGCTTCGGCGCTCGCTCAGGCGATTGCTGTGGGCGACGGTCTTGCCATCCACGGTCACGCGCAATCCTTCGGGAGAGAAGCGCTTTGCCTGCTTGCCGCCGTTTGTGAATGGCGCACGAGCAGTGATCAGCGTCATGTCCGACTCGCCCCAGTCGGGGGTCACCGTGAACTCGGTGAGCTCAAAGCTGTGTGGGGCTGGCGTGCCTTGCGGCTCATTGGATGCGGGGAGGCTCAAGTCTGCGGCCGCGCGATCGAGTTGGATCACCGGCGACGGTGACTGATCAAAGGGCAGGGGGGCTGTGTCGGGGACAGTCGGCGGTGGCGGTTCGCCTCGGCAGGCGACGAACAGCACAATGGCGGTGGCCAGCAGTCGTGGGCGGGTGCGGGTCATGACCGCGGGACTATAATCCCGACCCGCTCTGGAGTACTGGATGGAGCAGATTCCCATGGACGATGGCCTGAACTATTCTCCCGAAACCCGCTTGAGGCTGTCCCTGGCCACGTGGATTGTGCAGCTGCACGGCGCTGGTGTGCAGGTCGAGCATCCTGGGCTTGTCGAGCTTTGCCTGGCGCTGCAGTCGGCGACCGATGCGACCCAGGGTGACGCGGCGGCCAATGCACTCGTCGATCAGATTGGAACGATGCTGGGAGATGGCGTTCGGGGCCCGGACGGAGTGGCGGCATTTGCTCTGGCCCTGTATGGCCAGCGGCTGGGCACCGACATGGGGACCGGCACCCGCGCCGAGCGCACCGCCCGCATTCGCCGCTACCAGTTTGGCCGCCGCCTGCCGTGGATGGCGCGCATCTGGGAACGTGGTCCAGACGGGACGGTCTCGCCTCACTGGCTGATCGTGGAGTCGGTGACGGACGAAGTGACCGCTATGGACCTCAATCCGTGGAACGACATCGACGAGGAGCGCGCCGTGCCTGTCGGTGACTTTCACGTGCTGTGGGAGCTTGACGGCTGCACCGCCATGCACGTGATCTGAATGCTGACCTTCACCTCATCGGGCGCCGTGCAAGCTCCGACCACTGTGCAGATTCGGGTGACGCGTTCCTTTCCCGGGCGCGTCGCTGCTGGTGCACCCGCTCCCGAGCGGTCGCTGTCCGATGACGAGCTGAGGGCCAATCTTCGCTACTTTACCGAGGGACTGAAGGGGCCGCGCACGCGCCCCTGTACGGCGCTGGTGTTGTCTGGGCTGCAGCTTGGCGAGCGCGATGCCTTGGCCAACTTGGTCGCCGAGGGACGGCAGCTTGGCCTGGAGCGAGTCACCCTTCATCTGGGGCGAGGGGACCGCGAGCGCTTTGCTGGCAGCGCGCTGTCTGGGGTCGTCGACGCTGTGGCTGTGACGGTGCAGCAAGACTCCGACATCGATGATCTGGCCGCGCTCGCACCCCTGTTCCGGACGGCGGTGTTGCTGCTCGACGAACAGACCCTGCCCAACCTGCCGCGCTTCACCGAGCGGCTGGCCGGCGTCGGCCCGGACCGCATCGTGTTTACTTGGCCCTTCCCTCCATCCAAGCCGCCTCCTGCTGCGGACGAGGTGGTCGCTAAGCTTCGCGCGGCTGTGGCGCCTCTGCTGGCCGCGAATGTGGGCTGGGGCGTCAAGGGCCTGCCTGCGTGCACCTTGGGGGACCTGTCGGAACGACTGTGGCGCAGCGGCAACCGCTGGTATGTGGACGCGTCGCACCAGCTCGATCGCGCCTTGCTCTTCTTTCCAGATGTGGTGCGGTTTGGAAAGGATGACGAGTGTCGGTACTGCTCTGCGGATGCGCGCTGCGACGGCGCTCCCGAGGCATGGCTCAACGCCGGGCTCGCCGGGCGGCTCAAGCCGATCGACTGAGTCGTCATTCAGGTGGATCTTCGCGTATCGAACTCGATAGTCCGACGGCCACACTTCGACCGGTGGAGTCACGCACCATGGCCGACGCTTTCTTTCAGATGCACGACATGGGCCACGAGCAAGTGGTCTATTGCCGAAACCCCGATGTCGGCCTGCGCGCCATCATCGCCATCCACAACACCGTGCTCGGACCCGCACTTGGCGGCGCGCGCCTGTACCCCTACCGGGGCGAGGCCGAGGCGCTGGTCGATGCACTGCGCTTGTCTCGCGGCATGACCTACAAGGCGGCGCTGGCCGGCCTGGACCTGGGCGGCGGCAAGGCGGTCATCATCGGCGACCCCTCGATCAAGAGCGAAGGCCTGTTCCGCGCCTTTGGCCGCTTCGTCGAGTCCCTTGGTGGTCGGTACATCACCGCCGAGGACATGAACACCACCGTCGAAGACATGAGCCACATCCAGCGCGAGACGTCCCATGTGACGGGCTCGTCGCAGATCATGGGCGGCTCGGGCAACCCCGCTCCCCTGACCGCATGGGGCGTGTACCACGGCATCAAAGCCTGCCTGAACATCGTCTATGGCGAGGACTCCGTCGAGGGACGCACCATTGCCGTCCAAGGTGTGGGCAACGTCGGCTACCACTTGTCGCGCTACCTCAACGAGAACGGCGCCAAGCTGATCTTCACCGACATCAACGGCGGCAACGTCAGCCGGGCCCTCGAAGAGTTCGGCGGTCGCGCAGTCGACGGCGACGAGATCTTTGGCATCGAGTGCGATGTGCTCGCTCCCTGCGCCATCGGTGCGGTCATGAACCCCAAGACCATCCCCCTGCTGCGCTGCCCCATCGTTGCGGGCGCCGCCAACAACGTGCTGGCCGACGAGGCCCGCGATGGCGAGGCGCTGATGGAGCGGGACATCGTCTATGCCCCCGACTACGCCATCAACGCCGGCGGCCTCATGAGTGTGTGGTCCGAGCTGAACAACTGGCCGCGCGAAAAGAGCTTCGACAACGCCGCGAACATCTACAACACGGTCAAGCGCGTGTTCGCCGAGGCCAAGCACGAGGGCATCACGTTCACCTTGGCCGCCAACCAAGTCGCCGAAAAACGCATCGCAGAGGTGCGTCGCATTCACGAGTTCCGGGTCAACTTCGCCCGCGGCGCTGCTCCCCGAGAGTAAGCCCGGGGTACACTCTCGAACTTCCGAGGCGTGAAATGGGCTTTCGAATCCTGCTGTGTGTCGACAGCTCGAACTGTGCGGCTTCTGCCGCAACGCTCGCGCTGAACCTGCTGGCGGGCATCGAAGACGGCGAGCTGACCGTCATGCATGTGGTCAACGTCGTTCAGCCCAGCGGGAATCTGCTCAAAGATCTGCCTGGCCGGCTCGGTTTCGAGCCCGCCGTGGTCTCCAAAGAAGAGGGCGAACGCCAAGATGAAGTGGGGCGCACCGTCCTGGGCCAGCTCAAGGTCGATGCGCAGCAGCGGGGACTCGAGCTGACCACGGTGCTTGAGCATGGCGCGGTCGTCGAGCGCATCACGCACTGGGCCGACAAGGGCTTCGATCTGCTCATGCTGGGGCTCAAGGGCGAGACCAACGAGCGCTATCCGGGCTCGGGCGGGGCCAGCGTGCACAACGTGCTGACCGGCATCTCGATCCCGGCACTGCTTGTTCCTCATGGAGTGTCCGCCATCACCGGCGTCGCGGTGGGCTACGACGGCTCCCCGGCTGCTCTGCGCACCATCGAGGCGGTTCGACCCCTGGTGACCGCGTTCGACTTCCCGGTCTTTGCGCTGTACGTCTCGGCCGATGGCTCTGGCGGCGAGATCCTGGCCGAGGTGCCCGATCGGCTCGAGAACGATCGGGTGCGCGACTTGGTGGTCCAGGGCGACGTGGTGCATGAGGCACTTGCTGCAACCGCCGAAGAAGTGGGCGCAAACGTGCTTGCGGTCGGCTTCAAGGGGCACAGTCGACTCAAGGACTTCGTGTTTGGCAGCGCCGCTGAGTACATCGTCAGCAATACAAACCTGATCGTGCTCGTCTCGCACTGACAATGGCAGAGAGCCCCTTCGATCTGCAGACCTGGTCCATCCACACCGATGTGTTCGATGGCCCGCTCGACTTGTTGCTCTACCTGGTTCGTCGCGATGGCATCGACCTGCAGAACCTCAAGATCGCGCCCATCGCCGACGCCTACCTCGCGTTCACCGACCAGATGCGCATCATCCATCTGGGCATCGCGGGCGAGTACCTGGTCATGGCCGCCACCCTGGTCTACCTCAAGAGCCTCGAGCTGTTGCCGCGCCGCCCGACCTCTGTCGAAGAGGAAGAAGAGGTCGAGGACCCCCGAGAAGCCCTGGCCAAGCGCCTCATCGAGTACCAGCGCTACCGTGAGGCCGCCCAGCAGCTGTCCGAAGGCACCGTCTTGGGCCGGGACACCTTTGAGCGCTCGCCCGAAGAGATCGACGACGCTCGGCGACCGGTCACCACCGATGTCGATGCGTTTGGGCTGCTCGAAGTCTTCTATGAGCTGCTCACGAAATCCGATGCCCCAGACCCCCAGATCGAGGTCGGCCACAGTGGACCGGACTTTGGAACCTGCTGCCGCCGGGTGCTGGTGATTCTCGGAGGAGTGGGAGGCAAGGCCGAGCTCGGCCCCATGCTGCTCGGGCTGCCCGAGGTCGCCGACCGCGTGGTGACCTTTGTGGCTGTGCTCGAGATGGCTCGGCTGCAGTGGCTCAAGCTGGCGCAGAAACACCACCTGTCTGCGGTCACCATCACCAGTGGTGTCCCCCCGAATCAGGACCTGTCGGTGCTGACAGGGCGGGTGGCGGAGGCGTCGTGAGCGACGACGAGACCGGCACGCTGCTTCCATTTCCAGAGGGAGGCGTCGATCCGCGCGCCGAGGAGCTGATTCCGGTGCTCGAGGCACTGCTGTTCGCTGCCGGCGGTCCGGTCAAGGTGAGGGAGCTATGCGAGGCGCTCGACGGGGCCGAGCCGCGTGTGGTCCAAGGAGCGCTCGGGGCCATGAAGCGGCGCATGGCCGACGCCAACCGAGGCATCGAGTTGGTGCAGGTCTCTGGAGCATGGCAGCTGCGCACCGACCCTCGGTTTGCCGGGCCGGTGCTGACGCTGTTGGGGACCCGGCCGGCTCGCCTGTCCCGTGCGGCTCTCGAGGTGCTGTCGGTGGTGGCCTATCAACAGCCCGTGACCCGCGGCGACGTCGAGAAGCTGCGGGGGGTGGACTGCGGCGGCGTCATGCGCGTGCTCGCCGAAAAAGGCCTCATTCGCGTCTCGGGCCGCCGAGACCAGCCGGGAAGGCCACACGAATACCGCACCACGGCTGGTTTTCTGCAGCTGTTTGGGCTGCCCGGGCTCGACCATCTGCCCACCCTGCGAGAGCGCCAAGACCTGGACCCCGATGCCTGAAGAGGCAATCTACGAAGACGACGAGATTCTGGTCTCCCACAGCCAGGCGTGGGTGATGTCCGTGGTCGGCGCCGCGATGTGGGTGCCGGCCGTGTTCTTCGTTGCGATCGGGTTTACGGGACTCGGACTCGTCGTGTGGCCGGTGGCGGGGGCGCTCGGGGGCGGAGCACTGCTTGTCGGAGTGATTCAGCTGCAGCGGGCCAACAAGCTGCGCGCTCTGAGCAACAAGGACCGCAGTGCGAGCTTTGCGCAGTCTGTGCACATCATCGGCGGCGCGATGAATGCGGCGGTCGGAGGCATCTTGGTGCTCATCGGAACCTTTGGGCTCGCCCTGTTCACGTGTTGCGGCTGCATGGGCACGATTGCGTTCATCGCCCAGCAATGATTCATGCAGGCTGAGCGCGAACGAGGTACCTGCGCTGGGTCATGTCCGAAAAACGAATCGCCAAGCTCATCGCCTCCCGTGGACTCGCCTCTCGCCGAGAGGCCGAGGTGTGGGTGGCCGAGGGCCGTGTCACGGTCGACGGCAAGGTCGTCACCGAGCCCGGCTTCAAGGTCGACGCCGAGGTGTCCGAGGTTCGCGTCGACAACAAGGCGCTGCCCGCTCAACCGCCCCTGGTCTACTACCTGCTGCACAAGCCCCGTGGGTACATCACCGGCCGCGAAGACCCCCGTGGCCGCAAGAGCATCCTCGAGCTGATCGACCACTTGGTGTTCCGGGTCGAACCGGTGGGCCGACTGGATTTCGACACCGAAGGCGTGCTGATTCTGACCAATGACGGTGACTTGGCCAACGCGCTGAGTCATCCCTCCCTCGAGCTGCCGCGTCGCTACAGGGCCAAGGTCTACCGAACCCCGGACGCCGCCGACATCAAGGCCATCGAGACCGGTGTGTTCCTCGATGATGGCCGCACCAAGCCCGCCAAGGCGCGGGTGCTCGAAGCCACCAGCAAAGAGAACG
Source organism: uncultured Enterobacteriaceae bacterium (assembly GCA_964471355.1). Taxonomy (GTDB): domain Bacteria; phylum Myxococcota_A; class UBA796; order UBA796; genus CAYYHT01. Next base: position 566 of record CAYYHT010000180.1, on the reverse strand, counting down.
CCTGGCTCGAGATCACCGTGACCGAGGGCAAGAATCGCCTGATTCGCCGCATGATGGCGCAGCTGGGGCACCCGGTCAGCAAGCTGTCCCGCGTCAGTTTTGCGTCGGTCGCCCTGGGCAAGCTCGAGCGCGGAGGCTGCCGTGCGCTGACCCCCACCGAGGTGCGACGGCTCAAGGACCTCTCCGAGGGCCGCAAGCCCGGCAGTACCCGCAAAAAGAAGGGCAAGGGCTTTGCCAAGGCCAAGCCAAAGCCCAAGCGCATCGCCGGACGCAAGAAGCGTCGGGCCGCCAAGCTGCGCGGCTCCAAGAGCAACAAGGGCTAGCTCGAACACGTCGAGTGCGGCGGTGTCCAAGGCGCGAGTCTGCGGAGTAAGGGGGCTTTGGGCGATGACCGACTGACGCTGGTCCGCGCCTTGTTCAACTCCCTGCCGATGACTCCTTGACGGCATCACGCCTGGAGTTATGAGCCGTGGGCTTGGCGCGGGGTGGAGCAGCCAGGTAGCTCGTCGGGCTCATAACCCGAAGGTCGCAGGTTCAAATCCTGTCCCCGCAACCAGTTTAAAGGC
>CAYYHT010000179.1:0-11554 GCA_964471355.1 uncultured Enterobacteriaceae bacterium | reverse complement strand
ACCGACACCGACACCGACACCGACACCATGACGGAGCCCGTCACGTTCCACGACGTCTACCAGCTGATGCAGCTGCACTACTGCACCGAGTGCCACAGCTGGGGGGCCGACGCGTCGGAGTTCTACGACCACATGACCGCCGGCGGGGGGCCCCAGGGACCCATGGTGGTCGCGTCCGACGTCGCTGGCAGTCGGTTCTACGACCGCATCGCCAGCGAGAGCCCGGACGGGGGGGCCCGCATGCCCAAGCTGCTCCAGGCGGTCTCCGCGGCCGATCAGGACTGGCTCGCCAGCTGGATCGACGGCGGCGCCGAGTACAGCTCGGAGTGGGCCACCCGGTGGCAGTCCCTCACCAACTCCGGCGCCCAGAGCTGCCACAAGTGCCACGAGGGCTGGAGCGGCACGGCCACCCAGAAGATGCGCGACGACCTCGTCGCCACCGAGGTCGGCGGGTGGAAGATGGTCGAGCCCGGGGACCACGCCGCGAGCCTGGTCTGGCAGAAGGTCTCCGGCGACGCCCTGCCCTGGGGCACGGTCATGCCGCCGATCCTGGACCTGATGCCGGCCGGCGACATCGCCACGGTCGAGACCTGGATCCGCGAGGGCGCGATCTACGAGTAGGGCGCCTCAGAAGGCGTAGGACACGCTCGCCGAGCCGTCGATGGTCAGCCCGATGCTGCCGCTCCCGCTGCCGTACTCCACACGCCAGGCGTCCTGGAGCGGCACCAGGTCCCAGGTGAGGGTCTTGGAGAAGTTGCCGTCGCAGTCCTGGAGCACGTCGTCGGTGCCCAGCTGCAGGCGGGCCTGGACGGGCCAGGACTCCATGAAGCTGCCGTTCCAGCACAGGGCCCAGTCGTAGTCGCCGTCGCATCCGTTCACGCTGATGTCCAGGGTGAGGGAGTCCCCGGTGACCGAAGCCGACGTGAGGGCGTGGTGGGTGGTGTAGGCCGACGAGCAGACCGCCACGCTGCCCGTGTCGGGTGTGGTGTCCGTGTCCGTGTCCGTGTCTGTGTCGACGTCGGTGTCGGTGTCCACATCGGTGTCGGTGTCGGTGTCCGCGTCGGCATCCGTGTCTGTGTCTGTGTCCGTGTCTGCGTCTGCGTCGGTGTCGGTATCGCTGTCCGTATCTGCATCCGAGTCGGCGTCTGTGTCGGTGTCGGTGTCCGAATCGGTGTCTGTGTCGGTGTCGGTGTCGGTCTCGGCGCAGACGTCGTCCTCGTCGGTGGAGCCATCGCAGTCGTTGTCGATGGTGTCGCAGATTTCCGTGACCGACGTGTTTGCCGCCGGTTCGAAGTCGTCGCAGTCGGTGTTGTCCTGGACGTGGTCGATGGGGTCGGTGACCTGATTGCAGGACGCGACCCCGATGCCGGCGCCGAACCCGTCGTCGTCGTTGTCCGGGTACCACAGTGCCGCGTCGACGGCGTCGTCCTCGTCGACGGTGCCGTCGCAGTCGTTGTCGATGGTGTCGCACAGCTCGTCGGCGTCTGGATTCACGGTATCTAAGATGTCGTTGCAGTCGGCATCGTTCCCGACCATCGCCCAGGGGCTGGCGGGTTCGTCGCAGGACACGATGGGAGCGCCGGCGCCAAACCCATCTGCGTCACTGTCGGGGTACCAAGTCACCGCGTCAACGGCGGCGGAGTCGTCGACTCCATTGAGGCAGTCGTTGTCGAGGGCGTCGCCGCAGACCTCGATGCCTCCCGGCTTGGCGAGGGGACTGGAATCGTCGCAATCATCGTTGCTGACGACGTGGTCTTCGAGCTGATTGCACCCCTGCGCTCCCTTGGCGGGATCGCCAAAGGTGTCGCCATCGCCGTCGAAGTACCAGGTGCTTTGGTCGATGGCGTCGCTGTCGATGACGGCGTCGCAGTTGTTGTCGGCGCTGTCACAGACCTCGTCCGCATCGACATTGATGTCGGCGTCGGTGTCGTCGCAGTCGTCGCCACCACACGACGCCAGGGTGTAGCCGTCGCCGTCGGCATCGCAGATCTGATCGCCGCCGACACAGTCGTTGTCCCAGCCGTCGTCGGGGACCTCACTGGCATCGGGGTTGACGAGGAAGTTGTTGGGGTCGCAGTCGTTGCTATTTGTGGACCAGGCGAAGCCGCCGTGGCATGCCTCATGGGTCACATCTCCAAACCCAAAGCCGTCCCCGTCGTCGTCCGGCCAGAAGGTGGTCGTGCCGAGTGTGCCGATGTCCAGGTCGTCCAGCAGCCCGTCGCAGTCGTTGTCGATGCCGTCGCAGAGCTCTTGCGCGCCTGGGTACACGTTCCGATCTGTGTCATCGCAGTCGACGACCCCGGCAAAGCCATCCAGGTCGACATCTGCAAGTGCTCCCGTCAGCGGAGCGCCGACGTCGGAGCCGCCGAATCCACCGCCCTGGATGGCGCTGGTGCTGGAGTAGGTCAGCACGTCGTTCCAGCAGTCCCCATCATCTGTCACGCCGCCGAACAGCGGGTCGCTTGCAGTGCTGTTCGGACTGGGCGTGTTGATCGTAAAGCCTCCGAGCAGCGCGCCACTGGTCCACACGGTGTAGTCCTCGAGCGCGGTGCTGGGGTCCCCGAACAGCGCGACGCCGCCCTGGTTGTCGACAATGGCGTTCTCCCAGAAATTTAGCGTCTCGCCTTTGGAGTACACCACCGGGCCTTCTTGCCCCGCCGTGTTCAGCCAAAAGCTGTTCCCGTCGATCATGCTGTCCGAGTCTTCGCTGCGAATGGCACCGCCGTACCGGTTGGTGTGGTTCAGCATGAACAGGTTGTTCCGAACCTGGAAGCCCGAGCTGTTGTTGACGTAGATGCCCCCCCCGCCGAAGTCTCCAGACCCCCCTGTTCTGTTGTTGCACAGCAGGCTGTTGACCACTTCGGCTTCGCCGCCGGTGCTCCACAGGCCGCCTCCCTGCGCGATCGTCGTGTTGTCGAGAAGGGCACTGCTGTCGATGGAGCCCATCAAGGTCCTGGTGAACAGAACGGCCCCTCCGGGATTGCCGTCGTTCTGGGAAAAGACGGTGCCCGTGATGTTGACGGTGCCCTGGGACGGCGCGGTGGATTTGGCGCACACCGCGCCTCCTTGGCCCGTCGCCGCGTTCCTGTAGAAGGCGGAGTCGTCGATGGCGAGGTTCACCGAGCTCGTCAGGGTGGCCGCGATGGCTCCGCCTTGGTCTGTGCTCGTGTTGTCGTGGAAGCCGCTGCGTTCGATGGTCACGGTGCCGCAGCTGCTACACTGAATAGCGCCGCCGGTGGTGCCATCGTTGGACAGAAAGGCACTGTCCGAGAGCGTGCCTCCACCGCGTAGCTCTAGAGCCCCAGCCCCCGGGGCGCTGCTGTCATCGCCGTTCAAGATGAACAGCGTCCGCAGTGCATTCAGGGTGCCATTGGCCAGCACGGCTGTTCCGCTGTTGTCGACAACCTCTGAGGCCGTCAGCGTGACCGTTGAGCCCTGCATGGCAAGGATTGCGCTTCCGCTAGAGCTGATGTTGCGCTCGACGACTGTGTCGAGGACGTTCAGAAACCCGCCAGCGTCGACCCGGATGGCGCTGCCTCCCGACGTGACGACTTGGTCGAAGTAGCAGCCTTCCAGGTCGGCGCTGGCGTTGTTGCCCACATGAACGGCCGCCCCCGCTTCGGTGCTGCCGCGGGGGCCGACGACGCCGACCGACCGCAATGTGGCCACCGACGCATCGGAGATGGCGACCGCCTTCGATGTGGCCGTCGCAGTCTCTTCAACCATGAACCCTTGGACCAGGGTTTGGCTGGAGTTGATGGTGAGCGCGGTGGGGGTGTCGCCAACCAACGTCGTGACGCCCGGACCACCCAGCGAGCGCAGCGTGATGTCCGAGTCGATGGTGATGCTGCCCACCCAAATTCCCGGGTGCACGATGACGCGGTCTAAGGACAGCGAAGAATCGACGGCCGACTGGATGTCCGAGTAGTCGCATCCAGCGCTGCAAACGAAAAGGTCGGCGCCGAGTGCAGCATGGGTCAGGGCCAAGAGGAGCATCCCGCGTATTATCGCCCGCAGATGCTGGCCCCTGACCACCCCCTTTCCGAATTGCAGGCGCAAGCTGCCCTGGCCACGGGCTGGCCGACGTTGCATGTGTTCGGTCCCGACGAAGCGACAGTCGAGAGCGCGCAGCGCGTGGTCGAGCAATCTCTGGGCTCGCTGGCCCAGGCGGACATCATCGCGCCCTGGGACGAGACCGACGCGGATGAGCCGTGGGAGCTGCGCATCGACTTGCCCGGCCTGGCAGCAGAGCAGTGGGCGGCTGTACGCAGCGGTCTGGGCAGCGCCGGCATCACGGCCCGTCTGGTTGCTGGGATGCTGCCTGGGCGTCGAGCCGCCGAGGACCAGCAGCGTCGCGCCGTCGAAGAGATCGTTGCCGGCGGTCTGGCCGCGCGACTCTGGTTCGACCCCGAACACGGAGGAGTGCTGGGGCCGGAGCTTTCCTCGCAGGGCGAGATCGGAGCGGTCGTTCGCACTCTGGAGAAACAGCTGGCGGCCCAAATCGATCAGGTGGGCCCCGGACTAGGCTTTCGCATCGAGACCGTGCGTGACCGGCATTCGGGCCGGCTCGGGGTGCTTCTGGTGTTCTCGCCAGAGCTTGAACACCTGCCGGGAAACGAGCTCGATTCGACGCGCGTGGCCATTGTCCGGGCCATTGCCGATGTGGTGACCGCTCGCGCCTCGCACCCCGCTCTAAAGCTGGCACCCGACGTGCTGTGGGACACCCGCTTGGGCCTGTCCTTCACCCTGTGGTTTGTTGCGGCTCCGGCGCCTCGCTTTCCGGTGGATGCGGTGGCGGCACCGGGGGCGCATCCGGCGAAGTTCGAGAGGTTCATGGCCGGTCTGGACGGACTCTCCGAGGAACTTGAGATCCAGGTCGTGCCCGAACCAGACAGCCATGAGCTGGCCGTCGCCGATGTGTCCAAGCTCATCGAGATGTCTGGGTTGGACTGGTTGGGGGCGCTGCCGCGATGGCTGTGGACGGACTCCGGTCCGGTGTTCTGTCCGGTCTGGAGGGCCCCAGAAGCCGACGCCACGGCGGTTGCCGAGGCGCTGGCTGCCGTTGCCGAGGCGCCCACGGTGTACAGCGTTCGGGCGGTTCCCGGTGAACCGACGGGAATGGGTGAGCTGTGGCACACCATCGATCCGGGCTTTTGGCAGTACGGCGCTCGCTGCTTTGCTCGGTACCACGATGGCGTGTTGGACCGCGACCGGCTGGAACCCGTGACCGACCGCGACCGCGACCCGGCTGATGAACGCACCTCCATGGCGCTTTCCGTGGCGCTGAAGGGTCGTCCAGAGCTGCCCGTGCTCGAGCGCGGCAAGCAAGGACAGATTGGCCGTGCGGTGGTCGACGCGAGCGAACGCCAAGGTCTCGAGTTGCGCTTCGAAGACCCGTCGTGCGCCGACCCAGTGGTGCTCGCCAAGCTGTTCAGGGCGCTTTCCCGAATCCGCGCCGAGCACACGGCAACGCTGATTCCGTTCGCGTTCCGGGGTTCTGCCCTCGTGCTGAGGCTTTGGTATCGGACATGATGCGCCTGCGGAGGCTGCGTGCTTGAACCCGGGGATCGCATAGGAGACTGGGTCGTCGAGAAGACGCTCGGCGAGGGCGGCATGGGTGCCGTGTTTCGGTGCCACAACGCCATGACCGAGCGCATCACCGCTGCGGTCAAGGTGATGAAGCCCGACAGCGTGGATGATGTGCGCGACCGGTTTCTGCGCGAAGTCGAGTCCCTGGACGGGCTGAACCATCCGGCCATCGTGCGGGTCAAAGGGTGGGGAGAGGATGAACAGCGTGGCCTGCTGTGGCTGGCCATGGATCTGGTCGAAGGGGAAGACCTGTCGGTCCGCCTGCGTCGTGGGCCGATGACCGTCGACGAGGCGCTGACGGTGTTTCTTGCGCTGGGCTCAGGGCTGGTGCACGCCCACAGTCAGGGCATCTTCCACCGGGACATCAAGCCCGCCAACCTGCTGCTGAGTGACCAGGGAGCACGCCTGGTCGACTTTGGCATCGCGGTCGATTCAGGGCGCACGCGCATGACGGCGGTCGGGCAGATTCCCGGCACCCCGGCTTATCTGGGACCCGAGGTGTTCTCGGGCAATCCCAAGCCGCGCAGCTTGGACATCTATGCCCTGGGACAAGTGCTGTGTGAGTGCCTGACGGGTCAGCCTGCCTTCCCCGAGAAAGCGTCGTTGGGCACCACCCAACGGCTGGCGAACCTCATGGGCCAGAAGATGCAGTCGGGTCCGCTGGACCCAGGCGACGGCGTGCCAGAAAACGTGCGACAGGCCTGCCGTAGGGCGACTTGGCCGGCTCTCGCTGGTCGCCTAAAGTCGATGGATGACTTCGTCGCGCTGCTCAAAGGCGAAGAGATTGAGGTGCCAGACTTTGGAGCACCCGAGACCATGGACTTCGGGGTCGACGACCTGCCCGACCTGCCCGACCTGCCCGACCTTCCGCAGACTCCGGAGATCTCGCTGTCGGAGCCCCGGTTGGTCGCCGAGGTGCCTCCGGCCAAAAAACAGAACGACAGGACAGCAGCCCCGCAGACGCCGAGTCCGGAACCTGTCGAGGCTCCGGACCCGGAGGCGCCGGTCCAGACCGAGCCCACCAATGAGGTTGGGGCCCCGCGAGAACCGGCTGGCGGCTCTCGCACTCCGATGCTCGCCGCTCTGCTGCTGATTCCAGTCGCCCTCGCCCTGGCGTGGTTTGTCATGCAGCCTCCGCCCGCAAAGGATCTGGAGGTGGTGGTGACGGGATTGCCGCCCGGTTCCCAGGTCGCCGTGCACCTCGAGGGGCATGAACCCGCCGAGCAAGACGGATTCCGGGTTCGCTATGCCGAGCTGGACTCGACCCAGAGCGTGCTGTTGCATGCTGCGGGAGGCCCAAACTGCGCGCTCGACGGGTGGGCCGGCGGCGAATGTCCCGCGTGCTGCGCTTGCGACAGCATCGAGATTGCTGGCGACCAATTCACGGGCATCTTTACGCTTGAGGCGCCGACGTCCAAGGCCACTGCCACTGTGCGCGCCGCAGCCGTCGAGGAGCCGTGGCTGCTGTCGGTGGACCTCGACGGGCGTCCCGGCGAGGCCACGGAGCGAACCACGCGCACCTTTGCGGCGATGACGCCGGGCACCTACCCGATTCGCGTCGACGCGGGGGAGTGCCCGACGGAGTCTGGCGGCTGTTCAGCGACCGGGGCATGCCCCGACGGCTGCACGTCGTGGACCGGTGACCTGGTGGTGCCCTGTGGTCAGGCCCTTGTCGAGCTTGCCGTGCCCCTCGGCAGCCCCAAGCCCGTCGAGACCAAGCCGACGTTCGTGCCCATCGCCGGCCTGAAGGGTCTGAAGGTGCGGATCATTCACAAGCGGGGCGAGGACTTGCTGGCCGACGCCGCTCGACGTCGCTTGGCTCCCCACGGGGTCATTGTCACGCCGATGATGGCCAAGAGCGGCTGGGGGCCTGGACAGTTCGACGGCATGGCCACCGTGTTCAACGGCACGACGCAGCAACAAGCGTCCGATGTGCGCAAGCTGCTGCGTTCCATTGGCTACATCGATGCCAAGGCCAGGGTGTCGGACAAGGGGGGCGACGAGGTGGATCTGGCGATCTGGCTGACCAAGTAGCTGCTATTGTGCGCCGGTTGGAGTGCGTGCCGTGCCGAACGAAATCAGTCCGCCGCTGGACAACGGTCGCTACCGAATTTTCGCAGTCCTGGGCCGTGGCGGATTGGCCACGGTCTACCGGGCTCGCGATACGCGAAAGAACGTCGACCGGGCTATCAAGGTCTTGGCCCATGAGCGGGCCTCGGACGCCATTCTGCGCAAGCGTTTTTTCCGCGAAGCCCAGACCATGGCCATGCTCGATCACCCGCACATTGTGCGTGTTCATGACCTCGGTGAAGAGGATGGGCGGCTCTATATGGTCATGGAGCTCATGGCCGGGTCTTCGGTGGCTCGCGGATTGAGGCGCTTCGGCGCGCTGCCAGAGGTGCATGTCGCGTCCGTGTTGATTCAGGTGCTCTCTGGGTTGCAGCACGCGCACGACCAAGGCGTCATCCACCGCGACGTCAAGCCGGGCAACGTGCTGCTCGACGCCCGCGGCGTGCCCAAGCTGTCGGACTTCGGCATTGCTCGAATTGAGGAACGCACGGCACTGACTGCCACGGGCGCTGTCATGGGTTCATGGCCGTACATGGGTCCCGAGCAGCGCGCGAGTGCGCGCGATGTCGATGAACGGAGTGATGTCTTCTCTTGTGGTGCGATGCTCTACGCGATGGCTCGCAACGCCGAGCCCAAGGACATCTACGTGCCGCAGCAGCGCGAGGTACTTCTGCGCGGCTTTTCCCCAGCGCTTTCGGACGTCATCACCAAGGCTACGCAGCGCGACCTAGGCAACAGGTACGCGTCGGCCGGGGCCATGCGAGACGCGCTGATGGCCGTCGAGGACATGCTGCAGAAGACTCCGGTCGTTGCAGAGACCAGCGGCTTGCGTGGCAGTCACACATTCCACGTGGAAGAATGAGCGCGTGAATTCAGACGTTGCTCCTCCACTGTCCGATGGCCGGTACCGACTCGTGTCGGTGCTAGGAAGCGGTGGAATGGCCACCGTCTACCGCGCCTATGACAGCCGCCTGGACGTCGAGCGGGCCATCAAGATGCTCGAAGAGCGGCTGACCAAGAGCAAGCGGGTACGCGAGCGTTTCGTCAACGAAGCCCGCACTATGGCCAAACTGCAGCATCGCAACATCGTCGCGGTGGCCGACGTGGCTGTCGAGGGCGAGCGGGTCTACATGGTCATGGAGGTGGTTCGCGGTGGCGACCTCGCCGAGCGTGTCGAGAGCGCCGGACCGCTGCCCCCACGCATGGCGGCTGACGTCTGTGCCGATGTGCTGGCTGGGCTGAATGTGGCCCACGCGCGCGGCGTGGTTCATCGCGACATCAAGCCACACAACGTGCTGTTGGCAGCCGACGGAACCCCAAAGCTGTCTGACTTCGGCATCGCGCGGCTCGACACGACGGACCGCTCGACGACCAAGACGGGGGCTATCCTGGGCACCTGGGCCTACATGGCGCCAGAGCAGCGCCAGGGCTCAAAGACGGTCGATGCTCGGTCTGACATCTATTCGGTCGGCTCGATGCTCTATGCCTTGGTGACTGGAAAGGAGCCCTTCGATCTGTACAGCCGAGAGCTGCATGTCGAGACCTTCGAGGGCATCGATCCGGTCGTGGGCGAGGTCATCAAAAAGGCCACTTGCTACAACATGGACGAGCGCTACCAGAGCTCTCAGGAGATGCGCGAGGCCTTGCTCGAGGCCATGCCGCAGATGCCCGAGACGCCGCCCGGTACGCCTGGCATCGTCGACCCCGGCTCGTTCACCGACGAGTTCACCGCCCTCGACGCGGTGCCCGCATCCTCCCTCGGTGATCGAAGCACCAACCCCGAGGAGACCTTCGCATTCGAGTCGGGCATCGCCAAGGTTCCTGACGAGGTCTTGGCTGCGCTCGGCTCCATGAGCGACACCGACATCGGCAGGGTCGTGCAGCGAGGCACCGGCGAGCATGCGGGGCTGCCTGCCACCGCGACGGCAACGTCAGAGATCGCGGGTCCACCGGCATCTCCACTGCGCATAGTCCTTGGATTGGCGCTGGCAGCACTCGTTCTGGGTGGGGTCAGCTTCGGCTCCGCTGGAATGGCGGTGTTTCTGTCGAGTCCCGCCGCCGAGACCACCGTCGTGACCGTGCCGATGGCGCCGCCGACCCCGGTAGCGACCGGCAAGCCCAGCCCAGAGCCCAGCCCCGAGTTGCTGACTCCACCCGCCGAGCCTGCACCGCCGCGGGTCCACGACAAGCGGCCCAAGCCGACTCCTCCGATACGGCCCCCAAAGAAGCCTTTGACTCCCGCCACGCAGCCCAAAGACGCGGTCAGCATGCTGTACGTCAGCTCGCTGCCGGTGAGCGTGGTGCAGGTCGATGGTCGGCCGGTTGGCAAGACTCCTTGGAAGGGGCAGGTGTCACCGGGCAAGCACGATGTGGTGGTTCAGATAGAAGGAGAGGGACGCCCCATCAAACGCACGCTAAAAGTGCTTGATGGAATACCCAAGCGCTTCTGCTGGGATTTCAACATGGAGGCTCAGTGTCAGCGTTGATTGCCCTGGCGTTGACGGCGGGCGCGGCCGAGATCGTGCTCTACGACGGCAATGTGCCCGACGAAGTTGCAGCAGCGGTGACGGCGATTTCGGCAGAGGCCGACCCCGTGGTGCGCACGCTTTCTGACTTGGTCGACAGGCGAGAGCCGATTCTGCGTGGAGCTGGCACCATCGCTGGCTGCGACGGCAAACGACTGCCTGCCTCACACCTGCGCGACCGGCTCAAGAGCATCGAAGGCGCCTGGCTGTATCAGGAGTTTGTGGAGGCGCAGGGCACCGTTCACGACACCGTAGGCGAGCTCGCCTGCCTCGAAGGCCCTGTGCCCACACAGCTGCTGGTCCGGCTTCACTACCTGGACGCGCTTGCCCGGTTTCAGAACGAAGACGAGCCGGGGGCGGCATCGGCCTTCGATCGGGCGCTCAGCATCGACAGCGACTTTGCCTGGGATGCCAATTTCGCCGACGACAGCAAGCGCATTCTCGACATTCAGAAGGCCGCGATGGCCGAGTGGGCAACGGTCTATGTCGAGGTCGTGCCGATTGAAGGCGCGACGGTCGACGGACGCGCGGTGCCAAAGGGCGGTCTTGAGGTCAACGCGGGCATGCACCTGATTCAAGCGGGCAGCGGCGACCGGCTGCACGGCTACCTTCTCGAGGTCGACGAGGGCTCTCAAGTCACCGTCGTGGCTCCTGCGGCGACTCCAGTGGCCGCGTTGCAGTGGGTAGCCCTCGATGACCGACAGCGGGAGCTTTCCCTGCTGCTTGCTGCGCTGACCGAACGGGACGAGGTCGTGTGGATCGTTCAAGACGACAGCATCTGGAAGGGCGTACCCAGCAAGCGCTCTTGGGACAAAGTTGGTGAGTGGGTCGAGCCCAAGGTGCACGCGCCCGAGCCCGTGGCTCCCGACCCCACGCCACCTGACGACTCAGTGACGCCCGAGCCCATCGAGACCAGCCAGGGGTTGCCCAAAGAGGCCATTACCATTCCACTCACCGCTATGGGGGCAGGCATCGGGGCCTTCGGAGGCACTTTTGCGGCGTCGAATGTGAGCAAAGCCAAGACGACTGCGGCCGAAGCCGATGGTCTGACCGCATCGACGGACAATCCTGAGATCGCCGAGATCAACTCGCGGCTCAAGGGCTACAACCGGAACATTGCCATCGGTGATGCGTTGGTGGTGGTCGGTGTCGGCGTCGCGGTGGTGGGCATCGTCACAACGCTGTCCGGCGGCAAACAGAAGGCCGTGCATGCGACGCCAACAGGCGTGGGCGTCCGCTTCTAGTGGGTTGAGTCCGAAGTCCTCCAAGGAGGGGCGAGCTTCGTCTCGCCGTCGATCCGCTCGGCCGGGGGAACCGGCGAGACGAAGCTCGCCTATGAATGGATCGCATCGTTTATGGATGCACCGCGC
>CAYYHT010000178.1:0-11561 GCA_964471355.1 uncultured Enterobacteriaceae bacterium | reverse complement strand
CACGCTGAGACTCTCCTCTGCTCTGCTTGCGTTGGTGCTGTGTGCGCCCGCATTCGCACAGGACGAGCCCGCCGGCGATGCTCAACCTGCCGAGCAACCCGACGCCGTACCCGACGACGCGGCTGTGCCCGAGACACCCACCGCAGCGCCTGAGGCGCCACCGGCCGCACCCGAACCGGTTCCTCACGGCCCGCTCGCCAAGCAGCTGTATGGCCACTGGGGCATCTCCCTTGAGGGTGAGTTCAAGCGCGAGTGGGAGGTCATGGCGATCGCCCTCGAGCTGTCCGATGACAGCCTGTCCAAGAAGCAACGCAAGGGCGCCGAGAAGCGACGGGCAGCCATGAAGCTGACCGACCCCGAGCTGCAAATCATCGCCGGCATTGCGATGGTGGCTGCCATGGGCACGCCCGATGACATCGCCAACTTTCGGGCCGTCATCGAAGGCATGTCTACCGCCACACTCGACGTGTCCGAAGACACGCTGCACTTCACCTTTGGCCCCGAGAGCGAAGACGCGGCGTGGTCCCTGGTGAAAGAGACCGAAGAAGACCTGACCATCCTCACCGTCGAGCAGTCCGAAAAGGGGCCAAAAGAGTCCGAGTCGACCGTGGTCTTTCCCGACGCAGACACCTTCATCATCACCGAGCACAAGGCCGATGGTGATGCCACGATGACGTTCAAGCGCAAAAAGTAGCGAGCCCGACAAGACGCTCGCAGCTGAAGAACACAAAAACGGCCTGAAACCAATGTTCCAGGCCGTTTATTAAGTGGTGCGCGAGGGGGGACTCGAACCCCCACAGGATAACTCCCACCAGCCCCTCAAGCTGGCGCGTCTACCAATTCCGCCACTCGCGCGAGAGGCACCGGCCCGGTATCGGGGCCGGTTCAAAGCGTCAAGGCGTCGTGCCTTCGTTAGGTGAACTACCTTCGGATGAAGAGCCATCTTCGGTCGGTTTGTCGAAGCTGTCTTCTTGCTCTTGCTGCAGAAGGTCGAGCTCGTCATCGACGTTGGCGTTCGCCAACACCTTGCGATTGCTGTACATCGACAGCGTGATGCTGGTCACCATGAACAGGACCGCCACAGCCGTGGTGGCACGAGACAGCAGCGTAGCCGGACCGCGAGGGCCAAAGAAGCTGGAGCTGCTGCCACCGCCAAACGCTGCGCCCACATCACCACCCTTGCCCGGCTGGAGCAAGATGATCAGGATGAGGAAGATGCACAGCAGAACATGCAGTGCGACAACGAACAGGTACATGAGATTCCTATTTGCAGAAGGGCCGATTTAGTCCCGCGGACCCGATGCGGCAACCCATATCTCGCATCTCGACGAGCTAGGTCGCCCGTTCTTCACAGTCAGCCTGGTTGCACAGACCGTAGATCTCGTGCCGGTGCGACTGAACGGTAAACCCAAATCGCAACGCAACAGCGTCCTGCAGCGCCTCGATCTCGACATCCTCGAACTCAGTGATGCGTCCACAACGCACGCAGATGAGGTGGTCATGGTGATCGCCATCAGTTGGCTCGTACACCACATAGCCGTCACCGAAGCGGTGTTCAGCTGCCAGGCCAGACGCAGCCATGAGCTTCATCGTTCGGTACACGGTCGCATAGCCCACCGACGGATGCAGCTCGCGTGCGAGCGCCAGCAAGTCGTTGAGTGAGACGTGGTCGCCGCTGCCATAGAAGGCCTCGGCAATGGCACGGCGCTGCTTGGTGAACTTGAGGCCTTGATCGGACAAGTAATCCCTGAACCGATCAAGTGATTCGTCAGTTTGCAAGTCGGCGCTCCTCAAGAGGGCCTAACAAACGGGATTACTCCTCGCTCGCGGCCTCTTCAGCAGGTGCCTCGTCGGCGGCCACTTCAGCGGCGGCAGGCGCCTCTGCGGCGGGCTCTTCCGTCGCAGCGGCCTTCTTAGGGGCGCTGGCATCGAGTGCCTCGGTCAACTCGATGATGGCCATCTTCGCGTTGTCACCGTTGCGGAAATCCGCCTTGATGACACGGGTGTAGCCCCCACTGCGGTTGGCAAAACGCTCGGCGTACTCGCCGAAGATCTTGGTGATCGCGCCGTCGTCGTTGACGAGGCGGCGAGCCTGACGCATGTAGTGCACGCGGTTGGCCTTTGCGGCCTTCAGCGCAGCACCCTCGAGCCCATCGGTGGACGGTGCCTTCTTGCCGAAAGTGATGACCTTGGCGGCGAAGCGGCGCAGTTCCTTGGCGCGAGCCTCGGTTGTGCGGATTCGGCCGTGGACCATGAGCGATGTGACCATGTTGCGGAACATGGCTTTGCGCGCAGACGCGTCCATGTTGAGCTTACGGCCCTGCTTGCGGTGTCGCATTTGTACTCCAGTGGTAGAGCGCGAGGCGCTCTAGCCGACCTTGTGCTTCGGGAAGTTGTGCAGCTTCATGCCCAGGGACAGACCGAGATCCGAGAGGATCTCCTTGATCTCGTTCAAGGACTTGCGGCCGAAGTTCTTGGTCTTCAGCATCTCTGCCTCGGACTTCTCGACCAGCTGGTAAATGTATTCGATGCCGGCGTTCTGCAGGCAGTTCTGCGAGCGGACAGACAGCTCAAGCTCGTCAACGCGCTTGAACAGGTTCTCGTTGAACTCTTCTTCTGCCTCGTCCTCGGCCTCGATCTCGGGCTCTTCTTCTTCGGCGAAGTTGATGAAGATCTGCAGCTGCTCTTTGAGGATCTTGGCGGCGTAGGCCAGCGCATCTTCGGGAGCGACCGACCCATCGGTCCACAGCTCGAGAGTCAGACGGTCGAAGTCGGTGCGGTTGCCGACGCGAGCGTTGGTCACGGTGTAGCGGACGCGCTTGATCGGCGAGAAGATGGCGTCGATCGGCATGGTGCCAATGACTTGCTCTTCGGTCTTGTTCTGGGTTGCTGGGACGTAGCCCTTGCCCATCGCGATGGACAGCTCGGCTTCGAACTTGCCCTCTTCGGTCAGGGTGGCGATGGCGTGGTCCGGGTTGAGGACCTCGCACTCGCCATCAAAGGTCAGGTCCGAGGCGCGGACGACGACGATCTTGCCGCGCTCACCGCTCTTGCTGATGCGGCCAGTGACCATGCCAGAAGCGCTTGTGCGGGGCAGCACACCCTTGATGTTCAGGATGATGTCGGTGACGTCTTCGACGATACCGGGAATCGACGAGAACTCGTGCAGCACGCCTTCGATCTGAACGTTGGTGACTGCGGCGCCCTGGAGGCTCGACAGCAGGATGCGACGCAGCGAGTTGCCGATGGTCGTTCCGAAGCCGCGCTCGAGCGGACGAATCGTGAACTTGCCGTAGGTCTGGCTGGACTTGGCGTCACGGTCCACGCGGCGAGGCTTGATGAGCTTGCGCCAGTTGCTGTAGACGTGCTCCTGCAGGGAGGGGGCCGCTACTTCTGTTTCTGTTTCTTCAGTCGTCATGAATACTCCTCAGGCGCTTCTGCATGGCGTCCAACCCAGCACTGCGCGCCTAGATGGCTTGTCTGGGACGGGTCCGCAGACGTTGGTCGAGACGCTGGACAAGCGCCTTGAAAATGAATGAGCCAGCCAACCGGTTCGGTCAGCATGGCAACGGGTGAGCGAGCCCACCCGGGTATGTCAGACGCGCCGACGCTTGGGCGGACGGCATCCGTTGTGCGGAATCGGCGTCACATCCTTGATGTGGCTGATCTTGAGGCCGGTGCTGGCGATGGCCCGCAGTGCGGACTCACGACCCGTTCCCGGACCCTTCACGAAGACACCGACGGTCTTCATGCCATGCTCCATCGCCTTGCGGGCAGCGTCTTCGGCGACGAGCTGCGCTGCAAAGGGAGTGCTCTTGCGAGAGCCCTTGAAGCGAAGCACCCCAGCGGACGACCAAGCAACGGTGTTGCCAGCCAGATCGGTGATGGTGATGATGGTGTTGTTGAACGTTGCCTGGATGTGAGCCACCCCGGCAGGAATGTTCTTTTTGACGCGACGTTTTGTGGATCTACGAGCTGCAGGCATAGCGGTCTCTCCCCCCCTTGTTTATTTCTTGCGTGCCGTCGGAAGACGACGTGGACCCTTGCGGGTACGAGCATTGGTATGAGTACGCTGGCCGCGCACCGGAAGGCCACGACGATGGCGAAGGCCACGGTAGGCCCCCAGATCGATGAGGCGCTTGATGTTCATCGAGACTTGCTTGCGCAGATCGCCCTCGACGGTGTGATTCGACTGAATGACCTCGCGCAAGCGGGCCACTTCGTGGTCGGTCAGCTGAAAGACGCGGACCTGCGCATCAACGCCGGCTTTGGCGACGATGTTCTTCGCCGAGGTCTGGCCGATGCCGTAGATGTATGTGAGCGCAATCCAGACCGGCTTGTTGCGCGGGAGGTCGACGCCTTCGATACGTGCCATGGGTGTTGTCCTTCTTCAGTCAGGCTTGGGGCGGGCTTTCCCGCCATCGAGCACCGTGAGAATTTCGGGTCCCCGTGGCGTAATCGCCACGGTGTGTTCAAAGTGAGCTGCCAGCTTCCGGTCGGCTGTCACAACCGTCCAGCCGTCTCCTAGAACTTCGCATCGGTGAGTGCCCATGGTGATCATGGGCTCGATGGCCAGGCACATTCCCTGTTTGATCAGCAGGCCCTTGTTGGGCTTACCGTAGTTGGGAACAGAAGGTGTCTCGTGTAAGAGGCGCCCAATGCCGTGTCCGACGTATTCGCGGACGATGCCATATCCGAAAGGTTCTATGTACGACTGAACCGCATGACCTATGTCACCGATCCTTTTGCCAGGCTGAGCCAGAGCGATGCCCTCATACAAGCTTT
Organism: uncultured Enterobacteriaceae bacterium; assembly: GCA_964471355.1. Classification (GTDB taxonomy): domain Bacteria; phylum Myxococcota_A; class UBA796; order UBA796; genus CAYYHT01. The sequence continues at coordinate 6,776 of CAYYHT010000178.1, read as the reverse complement.
GCTCGGTGCGCGCAAGTAGAGCGGTCACATCGTCACCGACTTCGCCGACCGCCACCGTGAACGCCATGTCGGCGTGGTAGCCGCCATACACCAAGCCCATGTCCAGAGAAACGATGTCTCCCTGCTTGAGGGGCACGTCCGTGGGGATTCCATGAACGACCTGTTCGTTGGGCGAGGCACAGATGGTCTTAGGAAAGACGTTGGGTCCAACCTGGTAGCCAAGAAAGGCCGGAACAGCGTCACGCTTGCGGGTCTCTTCTGCAGCGATGGCATCGAGCTCGTCGGTCGAGATGCCAACTCTGACGGCCTCACGCACGACGGCGGCCACCTCGGCCAAGCGACGGCCGCTGTTGCGCATCAGCGCGAGCTCCCAAGGCTCCTTGATGGTGCTCATCGGAACATCAGAGGGCGCGGCCGCTGGCCCCACCGTCTCCGAGGCGACGACGGCGGCCCTTGACGCGGTTTCCGCCGGGACCGTCAATGCCATCGTAGTGGCGGGTCATCAGGTGGGCTTCGATCTGCTGGACAGTGTCTAGCGTGACGCCGACGATAATCAGCAGTCCGGTGCCTCCGTAGTAGAACGGGATTCCGAATTCATTGATCAGCCAGGTGGGCAGCACACAGACCGCCGCCAGGTAGACAGCACCACCGCTCGTCAGACGAGTCAGAAGACGGTCGATGAACTCTGCGGTCTCGGTGCCCGGGCGAATCTTGGGGATGTAGCCGCCCTGGCGCTTGAGATTCTCTGCCACGTCCACCGGATTGAAGGTCACCGCGGTGTAGTAGAAGGCAAAGAAGATGATCAGGCCGACATAGACCACGTTGTACAGCCAAGCACCGGGATAGAGCGCGGCGGCCAACCAGCGCAGCACGCCATCTTGGTAGAACGTGCCGATGGTGCTGGGCATCATGAGCAGTGAAGACGCAAAGATGGGCGGAATGACGCCTGCGGTGTTCACCTTGAGCGGCAAGTGCGTTGTCTGGCCTTCATAGACCCGTCGTCCCAACACACGCTTGGCGTATTGGATGGGAATCTTGCGCTGTCCGCGCTCGATGAACACGATGGCCATCAGCACGAGGAACATGAACACCAGCAGCAACATGGCCTGAAGCAGGTTCAGCTCACCAATTGAGATGAGCTGGACCAGTGACAGGGTGCCAGCTGGAAGGTTCGCGACGATGCCGGCGGTGATGATGATGGAGGCGCCATTGCCGACGCCACGGTCGGTCATCTGCTCGCCGAGCCACATGACGAAACACGCGCCGGCGGTCATGGTCAGCACTGTCATGACGCGGAAGCCCCAACCGGGCTCGATGACGACGCTGGCCTGAGCCCACTTCATCGTCTCCATGCCTCGTGCCATGGCGAAGGACTGCACCACCGCAATCGCGATGGTGCCGTACCGCGTGTACTGGTTGATGCGGTTGCGGCCCTGCTGACCTTCCTTGCTGATGCGCTCGAGAGTCGGCACAGCGTGGGTCATGACCTGCATGATGATGGAGGCCGTGATGTACGGCATGATTCCAAGCACGAAGACACTGAACTGAGTCAGCGCGCCCCCGGCGAACATGTCGTACAGGCCGAACAAGGTGTTCGGCTGGCTATTGATCCAACCGCCCAGCGCTTCCCGGTCGATGCCCGGAGCTGGAATGAAGATGCCGAGGCGGTAGACGCCGAGCATCGCAATCGTGAAGAGGACCCGATAGCGCAGGTCCTCCATCTTCCAGATGTCAGCGAAGATGTTGTTCACGGTCCCTCAGGATGAGCTCGCAGCTCGATGGGGGTGTCGCGGCGATAGCCGCTACGAATCGCCCTCGATCGTGCCGCCCGCGGCGACGATCTTCTCGGACGCGGACCGCGACAACTTGGCCACGCGCACATTGAGGGCAACCCCGAGATCGCCACGACCGAGGATTTTGACCCCGTCCTTGCCGATCCGGCTGATGATGCCTTGCTCCTTGAGGAGCTCTGCGGTGACGGTGGTTCCCTTCTCAAGTCCAGCGAGCTGGGTCAAGTTCAGGGTCTCGTAGTCCTTGGAGAAGGGATTGCTGAAGCCCTTCTTCGGCAGACGACGCTGAAGCGGCATCTGGCCACCCTCAAAACCTGGCTTGCGGCTGTAGCCGGAGCGAGCCTGCTGGCCCTTGGTACCGCGACCAGCGGTCTTGCCCTTGCCCGAGCCCTCGCCGCGACCCACGCGCTTGCGCGGACGGGTGCTGCCTGGAGATGGATGCAAATTGGAAAGTTCGTGTGCCATGGTTCTCTCCGTCAGTCGACTTCGACGACGTCGACGAGGTGAAGGACTTTCTTCACCATGCCGCGGACGGCCGGGGTGTTCTGAAGGGTGCTGGTTGAGCCGATGCGGCGCAGCCCCAGGCCCTTGATCGTGTCAAGCTGCTTGCTGTTGCGCCCAATGGCACTCTTGCGGAGCGTGACTTTCAGGTTCGCGGACATAGTGCCCCCTAGCCCACCGGCGCTGGGCGCACGGTGTAGTTCTGGTAGACGTCTTCAGGTGCCTTGCCGACGCGCGTGGCGTACTGCTCGGCACTCTCGAGACTGTGGAGTGCGTCCATGGTGGCGCGCACGAGGTTGTGCGTATTTGCACTGCCAAGGCTCTTGGTCAGTACATTGCGCACACCGGCGGCGTCCATGATGGCGCGCACGGCGGGACCGGCGGTAACGCCAGTACCCGGCGATGCCGGCTTGAGCAGGACACGACCGGCACCGAACTTGCCGATGACTTCGTGAGCAATGGTGCCCGTGACGAGCGGAATCGGACGGATGTCCTTTTTCGCGCGCTCGGTGCCCTTGCGAATCGCCTCGGGAACCTCGTTCGCCTTGCCGAAGCCGACGCCGACGTTGCCTTCGCCATCACCTACGACGACGATCGCCGAGAAGCTGAAGCGCCGACCACCCTTGACGACCTTGGCCACCCGGTTGATGTAGATGACGTTCTCGATCAGGTTGGAATCAGCGTCGTCACGACGACGACGATTGTCCCTTCTTCCGTCTCTAGCCATTTAGAACTCCAGCCCGGCTTCGCGCGCTGCATCCGCGAGGGCTGCGACACGACCGTGGTAAAGGTATCCGTTGCGATCGAAGACCACTTGGCCGACGCCCGCTTTCTTGGCCGCTTTCGCGACTGCGGCGCCAACTTCGGTGGCACCAGGCTTGTTTCCGCCGCTCGCCTTGAGCTTGAGGCTCGAGGCGGACGCCAGGGTGTTGCCGGTGACATCGTCGATGATCTGTGCGTAGATGTGCTTGGCACTCCGGAAGACGGACAGACGCGGGCGCTCGGCGGTGCCACGGACCTTCTTACGGATGTGCTTCTTGCGCCGGACGCGACCGGCCAAACTCTGATTGGTCTTACCCATTGGTCGTTCCTTAGCTGGACTTACCGGCTTTCAGGCGAACGTATTCACCCTCATACCGGACGCCCTTGCCCTTGTAGTGGTCAGGCTTGCGGAAGCCGCGAATGACGGCCGCAACTTGGCCGACCTGCTGCTTGTCGATGCCCGACACAGTGATCTTGTTGGTCTTGTCTGCTTCAATCGAGACGCCATTAGGAATGACGTACTCAATCGGATGCGAGTAGCCCAGGGCCATGACCAGCTTGCCGCCCTTGACGTCGGCGCGGTAGCCGACTCCTTGGACAAGCAGGCTCTTGCTGAACCCGTTGCTGACGCCCTCGACCATGTTGTTGATCAAAGAGCGCATCAGGCCGTGGTTCGCGCGGGCAGGCTTGCTGTCATTGTCGCGCAGAACGACGACGCTGTCGCCGTCTTGCGAGACCGACACCAGGCGCACGAGCGACTGCTCAAGTTGACCCTTGGGGCCCTTGACCGTGATGTTGCCTGCCGCGATGGTCGCCGAGACGCCAGACGGGAGAGCAATTGGCTTTTTTCCAGTGCGAGACATTGGGTCCTCCTACCAGACGTGGCAGATGACTTCGCCACCAACGCCGGCCTGTCGGGCCTGTCCGTCGGTGAGGAGTCCACGCGGGGTGGTGAGGATGGCAACGCCAAGGCCATTGCGGACACGCGGGATGTCTGCTCGACCGACGTACTGACGTCGGCCCGGCTTGGAGATGCGGGTGATTCCACGGATGGTGCCGCGGTTTGCATTGTCGTACTTCAGGAACACCTTGATGGTGCCCTGCGGGCCGGTCTCGTTCTCGACGTAGCCTTCGACAAAACCCTCTGATTTGAGGATCTTCACGATGGCGGTCTTGACCTTTGACCGGGGGATAACGACGGCGGAATGCTGGGCTTGCTGCGCATTGCGAATGCGAGTCAGCAGGTCAGCAATTGGGTCGGACATGGACATGTGGTTTTCCGTCCTATGCTTCAGCGAAGGGCATGCCGAGGTGACGCAACAGAGTGCGACCTTCCTCGTCGGTTTTCGCTGACGTCACGAAAGCGATGTTCATACCAGTGATACGACTGACCTTGTCATAGTCAATCTCGGGAAAGACAATCTGCTCGGTCAGGCCGAGAGAGTAATTGCCACGCCCGTCAAAGGCCTTGGGGTTGACCCCACGAAAGTCCCGGATGCGGGGAATCGCGACCGTGATGAGACGGTCGAGGAACTCCCACATGCGGTCACCACGAAGGGTGACCCGGGCACCGAGCGGCATGCCTTCACGCAGCTTGTAGGCAGCGATGGAGCGACGAGCTCGGGTAATGACTGCCTTCTGACCTGCGATGAGCGTGAGCTCGGCGGCTGCGGTCTCGAGCAGCTTTACATTCTGGATGGCGTCCTTCATGGACACGTTCAGAATGATCTTCTTGATTCCGGGGGTCTCCATCACGTTGGAGTATTTGAACTCCTCGGCGAGCTGACCCTTGACGGTCTCTTTGTAAAGCGTCCTGAGACGGGGGGTGTAATCGGCCATTCCCGTGCTCCCTATGCGTCCAGAACCGCGCCACTGGCACGGTTCACGCGCACTTTCTTGCCGTCTACCACTTGGTAGCCGACCTTGATGCGCTGGTTGTTTTCATTGTCCCAGAGCGCCACATTGGAGACGTCGAGTGGCATCTCCTTGTAGACGATTGCCCCAGGCTGTTCGCCAACTGGCTTCTGGTGACGCTTCACGCGGCGGACGCCCTCTACGATGACTTGTCCCTTGGCGGGGAAGACGCTGAGAACGCGGCCAACAGTGCCACGGTCTTTGCCGGTGATGACTTTGACGACGTCGTCGCGCTTGATGCGAAGTTTGCCCATCACAGCCTCCTAGAGGACCTCGGGAGCAAGCGACACGATCTTCATGAAGCGGCGAGCGCGAAGCTCACGCGCCACTGGACCGAAGATGCGGCTCCCGACGGGTTCATTGTCTTTGGTGACCAACACAGCAGAGTTGGTATCGAAGCGAATGTAGCTGCCATCGGGGCGTCGGATTTCCTTGCGGGTCCGAACGATGACTGCTCGTGCAATCTCGCCCTTCTTGGCTTTGCCATTCGGCGTAGCGGCTTTGATCGAGCAAACGATGATGTCGCCGATGCCGGCGTACTTTCGCTTGCTACCACCAAGTACTTTTACGCACTTGACCTTCTTAGCACCGCTGTTGTCAGCAACGTCGAGGACGGACTCGGTCTGAATCATGGATCAGCCCTCCGTCCGCTCGATGACAATCCACCGCTTGAGACGAGAAATTGGCGCGTGCTCGCGGATGACGACTTTGTCGCCAGTGCTGCACTCGTTGTTCTCGTCGTGAGCCTTGTAGGTCTTACGGCGGGTGATGTACTTGCGGTACGCCTTGTGCTTGAACGTTCGGGTCACCTCTACGGTCACCGTCTTGTCCATCTTGTCCGAAACGACGAGGCCAGTAAGCACTCGACGTCCGGTCGTCTTGGTTTCAGTCTGTTCGGTCGTCATGTCATGACACTCCGCACGTGCAAGGCACGCGATCGAGGGCATCCAAAAGATTGGGCGACGAATGGTCAACGGGGTCTCCTGCCGAAGCAGGACTCCAATCGACCTGGCGCTGCCAGCACTGCGTGGGAGTCACCCGGCGCAGTGCCCTCGGGCTAACTTCACCAACCTGCGAGATGCGGATTTAGTGAAGCGACCTGCAACGAACGTCGCAGGCGGCGCCCATTTACTCAGTACCTGCGAGCTTGTCCACGATTCCCTGAAGGAATCCACCTTGTTCGTCGGCAGCGGCGGGAGCGCCATCAGCCGAGAAGGAGCCGCGATACTTAGCGATCAGCGAATCCTTCGGCAGATCGCCGGCGACTTCACGCCGACGTGCCTCGGTCTGAAGTCGCGCGATTTCCTTTCGGTGCACGCGCAACGACACGGTGTTTTCGAGCTGGTTCGCAGCGTGCTGGAAGCGCGCCGCGAGCAGGTCACGTTCATTGGTCAGCACCTGGTGAACCAGCTGCTCATCGGAAAGATCTGCGTAAGCCATCACAGCACCTCGTCAGCACGGACCACGAAACGGGTCGAGATGGGAAGTTTGTATGCGGCCCGTTCCATAGCGGCGCGAGCGACATCCCGAGGGACACCATCGAGCTCGTACAGAATCCGACCGGGCTTGATGACCGCGACCCAATGGTCGGGACCACCCTTGCCCTTACCCATGCGGGTTTCGGCGGGCTTCTTAGAAAGGGGCTTGTCGGGGAAGACCCGAATCCAGACCTTGCCGCCACGCTTCACGTGACGGGTCATGGCGATACGAGCCGCCTCGATCTGGCGAGCGGTAATGAAACCGCATTGGGTTGCCTGCAGGCCGAAGTCTCCAAAGGAAACATCGGAGCCCCGGTAGGCGAATCCACGC
>CAYYHT010000177.1:0-11573 GCA_964471355.1 uncultured Enterobacteriaceae bacterium | reverse complement strand
AGGCAAGGGCGGCGAGAGCGGTACACACAACAAGCAAAGGGGTCAGGCGCATGGGCAGAGCCTACTCCCGAACGCTCCTGCGCCTCAAGGCCAACAAGCCCAGCAGCATGGGCCAGGCGCCCAGCGGGCCCGAACGTGAGCTGCATGTGCAGCGCTGGCCGGGTTGGTCTGTGTCGGGGCCTGGGTCGTCTGTGTCGTCGCCGCTTTGGCTGTCGACCAGACCGTCACAGTCGTTGTCCCGGTCATCGAGGTACTCGGGAGCGCCAGGGTAGATCGAGTCGTTGCCGTCGTCGCAGTCCTCGCCGCCACAGGCCAGCGCGCTGAAGCCGTCTCCATCGTCATCACACAGGTCCGCGCCGTCGCAGTCGTTGTCGATGCCGTCATAGGGGACTTCGATGAGACCCGGATTCGCCAAGGCCTCGGTGTCGTCGCAGTCATCGCCATTCTGCACGCGCTTGATCCCGTCACTGCACTCGGTGATGGCGTCATCGGGGTCGCCATAGCCGTCGCCGTCGAGGTCGGCGTACCAGGTGGTGTCCGAGTCTCCATCGTCGACGATGCCGTTGCAGTCGCTGTCCTGGCCATCGCACTGTTCTTCAGCACCGGGGTTGGCTGACGCGTTGTCGTCGTCGCAGTCGGTGTCATCGCCGACGTAGCCGGTGGGCTCGAGGCAGCTGACCGACGTGTCCGCTGCATCGCCGAATCCGTCCTCGTCGGCATCGCGGTACCAGACGACGTTGTCTGTGACCGCAGGGTCAGCATCGTCGCAGTCGTCGTCATTCAAGACATATCCAGCCACCGGCGAGCAGCTGTCGGTGGTGTCGCTGGGATCTCCGGCTCCGTCGCCATCTGCATCCGCGTACCAAGTCACCGAGGTCGCGCCCTCGTCTGTCACCAGGTCGCAGTCATTGTCGATGCCGTCGCACAGTTCAGTCGCCCCGGGCCACGTCAGCGGGTCGGTGTCGTCGCAGTCGCCAAAACAGGTCAGCACGCCGTCGCCGTCGGAGTCGGACTCGGAACCCGGGACGAGCCCGTCGCAGTCATTGTCCACGCCATCGCAGGCCTCGAGGGCACCGGGGAAGCGGTTGGGGTCGGCGTCGTCGCAGTCCCCATCGCACACCGCCAATCCATCGAAGTCCGCGTCGACCTCGCTGGCTCCAGGCGCTCCGTCGCAGTTGTCGTCCGTGCCATTGCACGCCTCGACCGCACCCGGATTGATGGCCGCATTGCTGTCGTTGCAGTCCGTGCCGTCGGCCACCCTGCCCGCAGGCTGGGCGCATTCATTCACCGGCCCCACCGGGTTGCCATAGCCGTCGGAATCGCTGTCGATGTAGTAGTCGACGCCACCGGAAACGCTGGCGTCGCTGTCGTCACAGTCCGTGGCGTCGCCGACGTAGCCGGGCTCGGCCGCACACCTTCTGCGCCAGACGCTGGCGTCGCCGAAGCCGTCCCCATCAGAGTCCAAGTAGAACAACGTGCCGTCGGGAACCCACCCGTTGTCGACGGTGCCGTCACAATCATCGTCCAGGCCATTGCAAGTCTCGACGCCGCCAGGCCTGACGAGCGGGTCGGTGTCCAAGCAGTCGAGGTCATTGCCGACGTAGCCAGCGGGCTGGGTGCAGGAGCTGACCGTGTCGGCAGGGTCTCCCAGAAGGTCCCCATCGGCGTCCCGGTACCAAGTGAACCCGGGCCCGTTGTCGACGATGCCGTCGCAATCGGTGTCCTCGCCGTCGCAGATCTCGGTGGCTGCTGGGCTTATCGAGATGTCGGTGTCGTCGCAGTCGGTGTCGTCTGGGACAAAGCCGGGCTCGGCGAAGCATCGGCGCCGACGGTTGCCGGGATCGCCAAAGGTATCGCCATCGGCATCGCGGTAGAAGAAGACACCGTCCGCCGTCCAGCCTTCGTCGGTGGAGCCGTTGCAGTTCTCGTCCACGCCGTCACAGGTCTCGAGGGCCCCGACCAGAATCGTCGGGTCGGTGTCGTCGCAGTCGGTGCCGCCGTCGATGTCCCGGTCGTCGCCATCGCCGTCTTGATCGTAGTCGGACGCCGCATCGCAGTTCTGGTTGATGCCGTCGTACCAAATCTCGGTGGCGCCGGGGTTGATCGCGGCGTTGGTGTCGTCGCAGTCGGCGCTGGCGGCAAAGCCATCGCCGTCGCCGTCCGCGTCGCAGACGATGTCCTGGCTGTAGCTGTCGGTCCAGCTGTCGCCGTTGGTGTCCTCGAAGAGCAGGTCGATGGTCACGGTCTGGTTGGTGCTGCACACCCAGCGAATCATGTACAGAAGCGGAGAGCTGGTGGTCTCGACAGCACCCGACGCGATGTCGCCGATGGTCTGGGTCGCGGTCAGCGGAAAGATGTCAAAGGCCGACGACGACAGCGTGACCTGTACACCCGGTGCCAAGCCGGGACCGATATTCTGAGCGTCAATGGTCACCTCGATGCGCTCGCCAGGCTCGAGGACGCCATCATCATCACCAATCGATGGCCCGGGGCTGTCATCGTCGTTGATGTGGGAGTCGTAGATGATGTCTGCGCCGGGCACGCCGTAGATCGCCTGTACACCGGCGATGTCGTCGGGATCGAGCAGGCGCAGTGCCGGAGGGGTCCCCGTTGGGCTCGTCGCGAACATGACAGCGGTCGGAGTCGCAGAGTGGTTCAAGCCAAGGCAATGACCCAGCTCGTGCACGGCGATGCGTTCAAGGTCCATCTCGAGCGCGCCGACGCCTGCGTCGTTGCTGCCCCAGTCGATCGCACCCGCCCCGTTGGCCCCGTAGAACCGGACATCGCAATCGACGGTGTCATTGGGAGGAGCGATCCAAGTCTGTGCGAGGGCCACCGCTGTCGGATGCGTGGTCGACGGGACGTACTGCAGCACATTGACGTTGTCGGTGGAATCGGCCCAAGAGTAGGTATTGGTGGTGCCGCCGTGCACATAGGCAAAGTCGGCTCCGCCTTGGAGCGTCCACGCGTCCATCGCGTCGTGGATGCGGTCGTCGACGTCCGCCGTGGGGCCAGCAGAACCGGGGAAACTGTTTGCGTTGACGAGGAATGGCTCGCTGATCGGAGCCCCCATCCACGTCCAATCGTCCCCAGTCACCACATAGGCACTCGTGGGAATGGCGACAGATAAGGCCGCCATGATGGCCAGACTACGGCGCAACACAGCTCCCGACAGAGTCCTTGACCGACTCGGCGACCGCAGTCCGATCAGCTCTTGGCTTGACGTAGCGGACGCCCTGATCGCCGCCAACAATCATGTTGCCCATCGGCGTATCGAACAGGAACAGGGTGTAGCTGTGGTTTTCGACCAGCATCGGCACGTCCTCGACCCAGTGCCGCAGTCCATCGATCTCGCCTCCGGGCAGAACGATGTGAATCGTGTCGGTCTGTGGGCCGCGAACCACCTCGTCGACAGCCAGCCAGACGTGGGTCTCGATGCCGCCTTCGTCTCCCTCGGCCCACCGCACCTCCGAGCTGGTGATTTCACCAACGACCACGTGGCTCGACAGACCGCAGAGCTGCGCATCATCGAGCTGAAGTTGCAGCGCCGAGGCGGGCAACGCCAACAAGAGCAGGGGGAACAAACGCATCAAGACGCTCCGGTCAACTCGAACAGAATCCCCGCTGGGCGAGTGGACCGTCAAGGGCTACCACAGGGCAACGGAGACTCCTGTGTACTGGCGCGCTGCCCATGCCCTGTGGACGCTACTCTTCGCACTGTCGGCGTTCGTACAACTCAACGACGCCGACCCCATTGTGTGGTTCGCCATCTATGCCGCAGCGGGATTGGTCAGTGCGTTCGGTGCTGCCGAGCGGGTCCGATGGGAGGCCGCCGCTGCAATCGCACTCGGGGCCATAGCCTGGGCCATCGTCCTGGTGGCCACCACGGATGATGTCGGGCCGCCGATGGCGCACGGCCCCGGTGGAGTGCTCGCCCACGAAGTCGTCCGCGAGGTCCTGGGCCTGGGCCTGGTCGCCTTTTGGATGAGCGTCACCGCGGTGCAGACGCGCCGGAGCCAGCCCTCAGACCTGTGAGGCCAGCCAGCGAAACGGCCTGCAGCAGGCCTCGAGATGGGCGTCGGCAAAGCGCCTAGGGTCTTGCTCAGCCAGCACACGCAAGCGACCGCGGGGCCGTGAGTTCACTTCGATCAACCACGGAATGTGGTCTCGGTCGATGCAGAAATCCAGGCCCAGCTCGACCGCCGTGGCGTCCCTGGCAATCGCCGAGGTGACCTGTTCAGAGATGACGGCCATGCGGTACACAGCCGCCTTGGTCAGCACATCGGCGGCGGGCACCACTTCGGCATCGCGGGCGACATTCACCACGCGATCTGTGCGCGAGCGGCGTACGGCCGCAGGCAACGGCAGCCAGCGGCCGGACAGATCGCGCTGCACCAGCTGACGCACGCTCACTCCGGCCCAGCCCGAAGGTGGCGCCACCGCCCTCTGAAGCAGCATCTGGTCCCGCTGTCCGCGCACGGCACCCTCGGCCCGCGTGGGCAGTCCCTGCACCCTGGCAGAGTCGACGTACTCCACCCCACGCCCAAAGGAGCCATGACGGGGCTTGAGAAAGCCGGCTCCCCACTTGCCCAGCATGCTGTTCATCCAGCGGACGCAGACCGGCGGCATGGGCACACCTGCTCGCTCCAGGGTTCGCTGACAGGCCAGCTTGTCGCGGCACAGCTCAGTCAGCTCCGGCGGATTGCCCAGCGGAATGTCGCCGAGGTTGGCGAGCAGCTGAGCGTAGTCGTCCGGACGCGACTGGCTGGGAAACCGGTCATAGGCCACATCGAGCGGCAGACTCACCTTGCGCCAGTCTCCACTGACGACGTCGAAGCCCGTCATCACTCCGTTGTCGACCTGGTCGCCCAAGATGATGCGAATGCCCTCGATGGCCATGCGCAGCATCGCCCGGCCGATGGGCAGGGACTCTGGGTCCCCAAGGGCGCCTTCGACTCGAAGGGGCATCAAGATGCCGAGGGTGGTTGCCATGAACTGTGGGACCGCTGGAGTTCAGCAGCCGCCGGCGTCGGGATTGACCGACGCATCGGTGTCGTCACAGTCGAGATTGTTGGTCGACCATCCAGCAGGCAGGTCGTCGCAGGCCTTTGCCAATCCCGCAGGGTCGCCAAAGCCGTCCTGGTCCAGGTCGCGGTACCAGGCGCTCGCGTCGATGGCTTCAGGCTCGTCGAGCTGGCCATCGCAGTCGGTATCGATGCCATCGCAGTACTCGGTCGCACCGGGATGCACGTCGGGGTCCGACTCGTCGCAGTCCCCGACGAATGCATCGCCAGAGCAGGACTCGACCGGGTTGCCATTGTTCTTGAAGTCGCCGCAGTAGCCGTCACCGTCGACATCGACGCTGGACGAATCGGAACAGGCGGTCAGCAGCAGGGCCGCGACGAAGAGCAGCCGCATGTCAGTTCGAGCCGGTGCCAGGCACGATGATGGTGATCGTGCGTCCGCCGAGCACCAAGGCGTCGTCACCCATCAGCGTGAAGTTGACGGTGAACACCTGGTCTTGCTGGGTCGCCGCCACAACGCCGTCGAAGTGGATGGTGAAGTCGAGCGGAGTGCCGAAGTCCGTCGAGTCGATGTTGTAGTAGGCGATCGGGTCGACCACCGAGACGAATGCCGCGCCGGTGCCGTCGTAGTCAAGATCGACGGTGGCGAAGGTCAGGGCGCCGACGACGTCCTTGATGGCGTTGCCGACCGTCGTGCGGAAGGCTGCTGAAGAGGAGCCATTCCAGTCGAAGACGAAGGTCTCATCGATGCCATTTCCGTCGAGGTCGCCCGTGGAGCCTGTGGCGTAGGCCAAGTCGTCCATCTGGGTGCGCGCGCCGCCACCGAAGGTGCTGACGTTGATGCCGATCAAGCGGCCACCAAGCGCGTTGAGCGCGGTGACGACATCGCTCGAGCCGGCCGCAGCGCCAGTGCCACAGGAGGGGGGCACGCCGTAGCCGTTATCCGGGTCACGCAGGGAGTTGTCGGTTGCGTACACAATGATGGGCAGCGCACCGCGTCGGAAACCCATGCCGCCCGAGGTGCCTGAACCGGCAACGCCGGGCACGTAGGACTCGCCGGCACCACCGCCAAAAGCATCGGCTGGGTTGGCCTTGAAGGGCAGCACATCTGTCAGGGCGTCATAGCCACCGCAGGCACCGTCGCCTTGGTCGTAGCCAACGCCGGTGAGCGCCTGATAAATAGCCTCGATGCTGGACTCTTCGGCGTCTCCGCCGAAGTGCAGCTGCACCTGCGTATTCAGTGCATTCTGGACCAAGCTGATGTCGTCGGTCTGCTGCTGGCGCAGAATGAACGGCTTGTCGCCGCTGCTTGGGTAGCCGTAGCCGGCGTACGCAAAGTCATCGTAGGTGGCCACGCCATAGGTGGCGTCGGGGACCGAGGTCGAGACTTCGCTGACGATGCTGGCGAACTCGGACGCCATGGCATTGGCGGTGCTGCCCATCGAGCCAGTGGTGTCGATGAGAAACGCGATGTCGGCTCGGCTGATCTCGATGACAAAGGACAGGACAGTCTGTGCGGTCTCGCCCTCGGGTAGCTCGATGTAGATGCCGTCGGCCTTGCTGATGTCATTGTTCGGATCGGAGCCGGCGGCGACCTCGATGCCGTCGGACAGGCCATCGCCGTCGGTGTCTCGGTCACACGGGTCGGTGCCACGGTCGATCTCGTCGACGTCGTTCAGCAGATCGCCGTCGGCGTCGGCCAGCGGATCGCTCGGGTCAGCGCCGCAGTCCTGGGTCGCGTTGGTGTCCGCGGTGTCGGGATCTGCGGTGTCCGGCGGCTCCCACGGGGTGTAGCAAGCCAACCCGCCAAAGAGGCTAAGGGCTGCGATCGGGACAAGAACGGCGTTGCGGACCATGAGATGCTCCAGAGGGAGGCGCGCAAAGTACCGGCCCCAGCGTCGATCCGCAACGCGATTTCACCGCTCCAGGCGACTTCTGAGCGCCGTGAGTTGCTCGTCAGACAGCCCCAACTGCTTCAGGGTGTCCTCTGTGCCCGCATCGCGGTGGCCCGCCAAGTAGCCGTTGATGCGCGCGGCAGCGGTCGATCCGACAAACGCGTCCTCTCCTGGATACATCGCGGCGATCTCGGCCATGATGTCGCTGTTGCCCTGCAATCGGTACTTTTGATGGTAGGTCTCGGCGGACCAGAACACCGCATCGTCCTCGATGGCGGTGAACAGTGGCTTGCCCAGCTGCGCCTCTCGGGCCAGCTTGCTCTTCTCGGCCGCGGCACGCTGCGCTTCGTCAGCGGGAAATACCGCCGACCGGTACTGCACAGACCACGGCTTGCTCACCGGTCGGTGGGCCGACCAGAACACGTCCAGCAGCTGCTCATAGCTGACGCGCTGAGGGTCATAGACGATCTCGATCGACTCGGTGTGGTCCCCCATTGCCCGGTAGGTCGGACCTGGCTTGCTGCCTCCGGCGTAGCCGACTCGTGTGCGGACCACACCATCCATGCTCCCGAACCGGGAGTCAGGTCCCCAGAATCAACCAAGGGCAAAGGTCGCGGTCCGTAGATGGCCCGCCGGCCGGGAATCGATTGGAGGCGGCGTCGCATCATGAGGCATCGTCCACGACAACTCGATGGGGGCATGTGGCATCGGGCAACTTCCTCCAGCGCAGTCTTCTGCGAAGGCAAAGGGAAGGAACAGGAACAAGAGCGACATTCAAACTCCTTGTACACAACCCTACGCAGCGAACGCTCGATCGGTTTTCAGAATCGTTCCTTCCTCATGCATAGTCACCATGTGCGACCTCTCCTCTCGGCATGCATGTGGCTCTTTGTGCTCGCGTGCACCAACGCAGACTACGGACCCGGGGCCGTCGACGCGGACGGCGACGGATTCTTGGGCAGCGAAGACTGCAACGACGCGAACGACACGATTTTTCCGGGCGCCGAAGAGGTCTGCAACCTCGCCGACGACGACTGCGACGGCCTCATCGACGATCGCCCCAGCGACGCCGTCGTGTACTACGCGGACGTCGACAACGACGGATTCGGAGACGCCTCGAGACTGTTCGAGGGCTGCGAGCCTGCCGAGGGTGCGAGCACAGACTCGACCGACTGCGACGACACCGATGGCGCCATCCACCCGGCTGCAACCGAGGTCTGCGACGGGCTCGACAATGACTGCAACGGCATCGTGGACACCGACGCCACCGAACTGACCACTTGGTACGCCGACTCCGACGGTGATGGCTACGGCGACCCCTCATCGTCTGTCCAGTCCTGCGATCAGCCCGTGGACTACGTCCTGGACGCGACGGACTGCGACGATGGGGACTTCGATGTCTCCCCCGAGACCCTGTGGTACGGGGACGCAGATGGTGACGGCGCTGCCGGCGATACGCTTGTGGAGCAGATCTGCGTCAGGCCCGCTGGATACGCCCCCGCTCCGACGGACTGCGATGACTTCGACGAAACGCGCCTACCGGGTGCCATCGAGCTCTGCGACGGGGTCGACAACGACTGTGATGGCATCCTGCCCTCGGACGAAGGCGACGACGATGCCGACGGCTACAGCATCTGCCAAGGAGACTGTGCCGACTCTGACGCGTCGCGCTCTCCCGGTGCCATCGAGCTGTGCAACGGCGTCGACGATGCATGCAGTGGCTCACTGCCCGCGGATGAAGCCGACGGAGATGGCGACGGCCAGAGCATCTGCGAGGGAGACTGCGCCGACTCCGACAGTGCCATCTATGTGGGCGCCCCCGAGACCTGGTACGACGGCGTAGACAGCGACTGCAGCGGTGGTTCGGACCACGACCAAGACGGCGATGGCGAAGACCGCCAGGCCTCTGGCGGCGAAGACCGCAATGACCTGGACGGCAGCTGCTCACTCGGCTGCTACGACGGCACGACCCGTCCTCGATCCGCCACCAGCTGCGCGACGCTGCTCGCTGACCTGCCCAGCACCACAAGCGGCGTGTACTGGCTGGACCTGGACGACGACGGCAACCCCAGCGATGGACGGCTGGGCTACTGCGACATGAATACAGACTCGGGCGGTTGGACGCTGTTCTTTGCCTACGCCCATGCTGCCGGCGCCAATGATGCGCTGGTGAACGGAACCCTGCCCATCAGCCCCACAACCGGGTACAGCCACGTCGACCTGAACACTCTGGGAATGTCCGCTGGCGACGTGTCCGAGCTCCGCTTCTATTGCGACACCCAGGGCCACTCGCGAATCATCCACTTCAAGACGTCCGATCCGCAGATCATCGCGGGTGCCGTGACCGCCTCACAGAGCTGGGGCGTGGCCGACTGGACCTCTGGATGGACCCCGTTGTCCGGACACAGCGCCAACATCCCCGGTGGCGTCACCAATGTGTTCACCGGCACCGGCGGCCTGTGGGACTTTCCCTTTTGGATCTGGGGCGCCCACCACTGGGGCGTCCGAGGGACGGGACACCGCTGGGAGTGCGACGACTTCGCAGGCAACTCGGGCACCCAGACCCTGCATCAGGTGTGGCTGCGCTGAGCGCTCACAGCTTCTTGTGCGTGAAGACTCTGTCGCCGCGGCTGAACTCGGCGGCGGTATGGCCCTGCCCGACGAGCTTCCAGCGCGTGGTCAACAGCCCCTCGACACCGACGGGACCGCGGGCATGAATGCGGCTGGTTGAGATGCCCACTTCGGCCCCCAGGCCAAAGCGGTAGCCGTCCGCAAAGCGAGTGCTGACGTTGTGGAACACACATGCGCTGTCGACTCGGTCCAAGAACTCGGCGGCGGTCGCCTCGTTGCGGGTCAGGATGGACTCGGTGTGCCCGCTGCCGTAGGCGTGAATGTGGTCGATGGCGGCATCGACGCCGCTGACCAACTCGACGGTGCAGGACATGTCGCCGTACTCGTGGCGCAGCTCAGGAGCTTGGGGAAGCCCGAACACATCGGCCGCATTGGGGCCGCCGAAGACCTTCACGCCCGCCTTGGACAGCTCGAGGAGGAGAATGTGGCTGCCGTCGAAGTCCCCGTGAATCAGCAGGGTCTCCATCGCGTTGCAGGCTGCGGGGTAGTCGACCTTGGAGTCGAGCACGACCTTGACCGCTTGCTCGAGGTCCGCCGCTTCATCGACATAGACGTGGCAGATGCCATCGGCATGACCCAGCACCGGAATGCGAGTATTCGCCTGGATGTGCCGCACCAGGGCGTTGCCTCCGCGAGGAATGACCAGGTCGATGACGTCGTCGAGTGCAAGCAAATCCGACACGTCCTCGCGGGTCTCGACCAGGCCGATGACCTCGGCGGGAACGTCCGGAGCGAGCGCTTCGGTGATGACCTGGTGCAGCACGCGATTGCTGCGAAGGGCCTCTTTGCCGCCCTTGAGAATGAGTCCATTGCCACTACGCAGAGCCAGGGCTGAGATCTGCGGAACCGCGTCGGGACGGGACTCGAAGATGACCATGACGACGCCCATCGACGACGTCTCTTGCCGCAAGACCAGGCCATCGGCCAGCTCGGTCCGACGCAATACGCGGCCGATGGGCTCATCGGCGTCGGCGATGGAGTGAACGCCCTCGGACAGCGTCTGCAGCTTGCCCGGGGTCAGCTCGAGTCGGGCGGCCAGGGCCAAGCTCATCGTGCCCGCAGTCACAGCGGCGTCGCCGGCAATCAGGTCCTGTGCGTTCTCGGCGAAAATCTCACGCTGTCGCTCGAGCAGCGCATCGGCGACGCGATGCAGCGCAGCAGAGCGAGCCTCGCTGGACAGGGACTGCAGCACACGGCCCGCCTCTCGGGCAGCCCGGGCTTGTTCTCTGGGGGTCATGGGCCCTCCCGCAGGATGACGATGTTGTCGCGGTGAACGAGCGCCTTGCCGCGCCCCTCGTCGCTCAGCTCGGACCTCGCATCGCTGCTGGACCGGGCACAGATGCCGCGGGCGAATTCGCTGCCGGCCTCGTTGACGACGCTGACCACCGACCCGGACGCGAACTCGCCCTCGATGGACACAATGCCCGCTGGCAGCAGGCTGGCCTTGCGCTCGACCATCGCGACACGGGCTCCCTCATTGACCACCACTTGGCCCGCTGGAAGCGTCGCGTATGCAAGCCAGCGCTGACGCTTGTTGCCAATCGACGCTCCCGGAAAGAGCGTGCCGACGTCATCGCCATTGACGGCCTCGCGCAGCGCCGTGGCTCGGAAGCCGGTGGTCACCACGACGTCGACCCCCGCGTTGTTGGCGATGCGCGCCGCCGAAATCTTGGCGCCCATGCCACCACGGCCTCCACGCGAGCCTGTGCTGCCGATCTCGAAGTCGTGATCACCGAAGACCGCAATACGCTCGGCTCCCTCAAACGAGGGATGCTTGGTGTGCAGACCATCGACATCGGACAGGATGACGAGCAGATCGGCGTCGAGACCCGCTGCGACCAGCGCGGACAGCCGGTCGTTGTCCCCGAACACCATGCCCTTGTCCAGGGCGAGCTCGGCGGTGCTGACGGTGTCATTCTCGTTGATGATGGGCAGCGCACCCAGCATCAACAGGCGGCTGAGTGCCGCAGACAGGTTCAGGTAGCGCTGACGGTTCAGAAAGTCCTCGTCGGTCAGCAAGACT
>CAYYHT010000176.1:0-11595 GCA_964471355.1 uncultured Enterobacteriaceae bacterium | reverse complement strand
AAGTCGCTGAGGCGGCTCTGGACGGCATTGCGGCGGGTCTCGTCGGGACAGAGGCGGCCGCGATGCGCGTGCATCCTTGGGGTCGTGAGATCAAGCTGCTGCGCAGCCGCTTGAAAGTGGGATAGCTGGTCCCGATGGAGTTCCAGCCGCTCGCGCAGCGCGCCCGCCTGCTCTTTCATGTACAGGCCCTGTCGCGTCTCGTATTTTTCTGGGTCCCAGTCACCGTTGCAGGTGCGCTGGGCGCGACTTTTGCTGTGTCGTCCTTCACCGCCTTGGTCGGTGCCATCACCTGGTTGTCCTTCTTGTTCATGATGGCGATTTGGTACCCGACGCTGGCATTCGAGCGCTGGGGATACCTGCTGCGTGATGACGATTTGGTCATCCAGCGCGGGGTGCTGTGGCGCATCGTCACGGCCATTCCGACCCATCGAATTCAGCACGTCGACACCCGCCAAGGACCTTTCGAACAGCTGCTCGGCCTGGCCCGCGTTCAGATCTACACCGCATCGGGCATGGGTGCGGACGGCATCATTCCGGGGCTCGACCTAGACGACGCCGAAGAGCTGCGCGACGAGTTGGTGCAGCTTCTCGAGGCCGAGGACGACGGTGTCTGATCAACCCGCCGAAGTCACTTCGGAGGTGCCCGAGCTCGATTGGCGCATGCTCCATCCGGCTTCGGTGGCTGTCAACTTGCTGCCGCGGACCCTTGCGGTGCTGCGTGGCGCGTGGCCACTACTGCTCTTGATCTTCTTCAATCGCGACAGGAGTGCGGGTCTGGCCAACTCCGTGGACCTGCTCATCTTGATGATGTTCTTTGTGTCGACCGTCGGGCAGACCCTGGTCCACTTTCTGACCCTTCGATACCGCGTGAACGCGGGCCGACTCGAGATTCGGACCGGCATTCTGAATCGAAATGTGCGCGTCATCGATCCCGACCGCATTCAGAACACCGAGATGTATCGAAACGTCGCCCATCGGCTGAGCGGATTGGTCGAGGTGCGCATCGAGACCGCCTCGGGCACCGAGGTCGAGGGACTGCTCTCGGCGCTGACCTTCGAAGACGCCGAGGAGCTGGTCGACGCACTCGAGCGCTCCAAAAAACGCTCCCGCCCGGCGACCGAAGAGATCGAGCCCCCCTCGGTCGTCGTCGACAACACCATCTGGGATCTCATCCGCTACGGAGCGACCGCCACGCGGGTCGGGGCTGTCGCCGTCATCATCATCGGCGTCATGTTGGATGGCACGACCTACGTGGCTCCAGACTCCGCCGCCGAGCTCGAGGCGCGCATGACCACGCTGGCGTTGATCGTCGGTGTGATCGCCGTGTTTTCGAGTGCATGGGTCTTTGGAATCGGCTCGGTGATTCTGCGCCACTTCGGCTTTGAGCTCACCATCGATGGCGACAGCCTGGTGGCTGCCGAGGGGCTGTTCAACACGCGCCGTGTCGAGCTGAAGCTGCACAAGGTTCAGCTGCTGCTGGTCTCGCAGCCACTCCTGCGCCGGCTCGCTGGTTTCGGCTCGCTGCACATCGAGACCGCGGCTGCGCGCGAAGAAGGGGGCGGGGTCGTCGCCGCTGCCACCACGGTTCCGGTGGTCGAGTCCGTGGACATCGACCGGGTGGTGCGCACCGCGTTGCCATCTGCGGACATAGCCGTGGCGGACGGCACCTTTCATCGACCTCATCCCCGCGCTCTGTACCGAGAGGTGGCGCTGTCCATCGTGCGCACCGTGTTCTTCGGTCTGTTTGCCTGGTGGATGTTCGGCAACTTGGGAGCTCTGGTCTTTGGTTGGCTGCCCTTTGCGGTGTTCGCTGCCTGGCTGGACT
This sequence comes from uncultured Enterobacteriaceae bacterium, assembly GCA_964471355.1. Classification (GTDB taxonomy): domain Bacteria; phylum Myxococcota_A; class UBA796; order UBA796; genus CAYYHT01. The sequence continues at coordinate 9,770 of CAYYHT010000176.1, read as the reverse complement.
ACCAGTTCCAGGGCTGGGTGGTGACGGACAAAGTGGTCGCCACCCGCCGGGGCTATTGGAACCGCACGACCACCATCATCGCGCGCGAAAAACTGCAGTCCCTCGAACGCTTTCAGGGACCGATTCAGCGGCTCATCGGCCTGGCCTTCTTGCGGGTGCGCGTCGCTGGCAACTCCGTGCTGCTGCCCGAGATCGCTCTGGCCGACGCCGATGCGGTGCGGGAACAGCTGTCGGGCCGGCAGAACCCATCGGTGGCGACATGACCGAGCTGCCACCCGGCATGATGGAAGAGCTTGAGTTCATCGCGATGGAGGCGCAGCGCGGCTATCCCGCTGGCCCCCTGCTGTGCCGTCGCATCGAACGCGATGTGCTCGCGCTGCTGTACAGGGCTCGTCTCAATGACAGCCGCGTCGTCGCCGAGGTCCGCGACGGCGGGCTCTATGTGACGCTCTACCTTCCCAAGCAAGGCCAGCGCGTGCAGCGATTGGTCGTGCAAGTGGGCGTTCTATAGTTCAGAAGCTGGACGGAACGCCTTCGCTGCGTCCGGCGCCGCTGATGCCGTCGAACGCGTCGTCGTCTGCGCTCGTCAGGGTTCCGACCACGGGAGTGAGGGTGTCCCACTGGCTCTCTAGATCGATGCGGCACGGGTCAGAATCGCACTCGCTCTGGTCCACGTAGTTCGTCGTGCTGCCCTCGAGGTAGACGTCGTCGCCGATGTTGCCGTAGCTGATGCCCGAGCCAGACTGTGACCAGCGGTCGGTCTCGACCCAGGTCTGCTCGCTGACAACGTCTGTGGTCAGCGTGCCCGTCATGGTTCGGCCGTCGCGATTCATGACCAAGCGGGTCCATACCGTTGAATCAACGGACTCTTCCATGCTGTAGCCGGACTCGTGACTCGAGACCTCTTCGCTGCGGTCGTAGTGTTCCCACTCAAAGATCAATGTGGTGCTGGTTGGACCGCCTTCGCGGTGTCCGACGTAGACCTCGCCGTCCATGACCAGGTAGGACTCTCCGTCGGGCCCGTCGATGATCTCAGCGAACGCCGCCGCATCGCTCCGCTCATGGCTCTCGCTGTGGGTCCAGCCATTGTCGTCCGTCCATCCGTCTGCCGGGCAACTGGCGTCCCGCAGGTTCTCGGAGCAGTCCTCGTCGATGTTGGCGACTTCGGTCTCGCCGAAGGTGAACAGCCAGACGCCGACGGGATTGGTGCAGGCCGAGAGCGTGAGCAAAGCGACGAAGGGGAGGGTGATTTTGAGGTTCATGTTGGTTCTCCAGTGAATTGAACGCCGCAGTGGTATCGGCGGAAATGCGCTTCATAGGCGACCTTCAAGCATCTGCGGCCAGACTTGTGAGTCGGACCGGCGCGCCCTCGCGCTACCCTGCAGCCCGGGAGGAGCGGTGCAGACTGCTGTCATTGGGCATGTCGAGTGGGTCGAGTTCCTTGCGGTCGACCGGTCGCCTGCGCCCGGGGCCATCTTGCGGGCTGGAACGTCTTGGCCCGAACCCGCTGGAGGCGGTGGTGTGGCGGCGGCGGAGCTCGCCCGGCTGGCTGGCAGCTGCACTCTGTACACCGCAGTGGGAAATGACGCCCTCGGAGCGGGCATCTCGAATGCCTTTGAAGCGCTCTCGGTGCGCGTTGAGGCCCAGGTACGCGATGAGCCCCATCGTCGAGCGGTCACCCTCATCGACCCGACGCGTGAACGCACGATTGTTGTCATCGGCCCGGCGCAGGCGCCCAGCGGAAGGGATATGCGGCAGCTGGCCCCCATCGAAGGGGTCGATGCCTTGTACTTGTGCAAGGGGGACGCGGAGGCGGTGAGAGCGGCTCGAAGTGCGCGTGTGGTGGTCGCGACCGCTCGCATGCTGCCCGTGCTGATCGAGGCTGGAATCGCCCTTGACGCACTTGTGCTGAGCTCTCGGGACCCGTCAGAGGCCTATGAACGCGGTCAGCTGAGCCCGGCGCCCGCATTGGTGGCCGCCACCGATGGCGAGAACGGTGGCAACTGGTGGACCGCCGATGGGCGATCAGGAAGCTGGAGCGCCGCTGTTCTGCCAGGCGAGGAGCGGGACAGCTACGGCGCTGGCGATAGCTTTGCCGCGGGGCTCACCTACGCGCTCGCGGCAGGCATGCCCGTCGAAAGGGCCGTGGATTTCGCCGCGGAACGCGGAGCCGCTGCGGTCTGCAGAAGGGGGGCCCACGGGGGGCTCAGTTCCGCTTCTGGTTCCTGAGCATCTGCTCGACGAACGGCAGCCGGTCGTTGCCGAAGAACATGTTGTCGCCGATGAAGAAGGTGGGAGCGCCGAAGGCTCCGCGGCTGACGGCCTGACCCGTCACGTCCTTGAGCAGCTGTTTGACGGCGGGATCGTTGGTGCGTGCCATCGCTTCGGCACCCACAAGCGTCTCAAGCATCGCCGGGTCGCCGATGTCCTTGCCCTCGGCCCAATAGGCGTGAAACAGCCGGTGAGTCAGGTCTGCGAGCTGATCGGTGGGTGTCGAGACAAGCACCCGCATGGCCTTGAGTGAGTTCGGTGGGAAGCTCGCCGGCACGGTCAAGGGCACCCGGTAGTAGGTCTTCCAGCGCTCCAGGTCCTTGTGCATATAGCTGCCCCGTGCCGGCAGCATGGCCGGCGGCTGGTTGCCGGTCAGCTTGAACACCGCGCCGAGCAAAAACGGCCGCCAGACGAGTGTCGCGCCGCAGTCCGAGGCGATGGCTTCGATCTGGGTCGACGCCAAGTAGGTGTATGGGCTGGCGATGTCGTAGAAGAATTCAAGAGTGGGCATGCGGCCCGGTAACATTGCGCGCCGGAGGTTTGTTGCCCGCTTTGTTCGCCCTGATTTTGTTGCTCGGCTGCCAAAAGCCCCCAGAAGTGTCCCGGGCCTTTCCCGACGGGTTCACTTGGGGCACAGCCACCGCTGGCTTTCAGGTCGACATGGGCTGTCCGACGTGGACAGACGACCGGTGCGTGGACAGCGCCAGCGACTGGCATCAGTACGTGACCGACCCAACCTTCGTCAACAATGAGCAGCTGTACGTCATGGGCGAGACGGTGAACAACGGTCCCGGCATGTGGGAGTTGTTCGAAGAGGACGTCGACCGCATGAAGCAGGACCGCATGTCGGGCTTTCGCATGTCCATCGAGTGGTCGCGACTGTTTCCGGACGCAGGCGCCGAGGCCGCAACCAGTGTCGATGAGCTCGATGCGTTTGTGAACGAAGACAACCGGCAGCGGTACCACGAGATGTTTGCGGCGCTCGAAGACGCTGGCATCTCGCCACTCGTGACGCTCAACCACTACACCATGCCGCTGTGGGTGCACAACGGACTCGAGTGCCACCTCGACCGAGACAGCTGCACCGCGGATGGATGGGTGACCGGCGAGCGCATCGTGCCGTTGATTGCCCTGTACGCGGGCTGGGTAGCCAAGGAATACGGCGGCGAGGTCGACACCTGGGCCACGCTCAACGAGCCCTTTGCGACCACGCTGTCGGGCTATCTGTTTCCCGGTGAGGCCCGAAGCGCGCCCCCAGCGTTGTTTACGGATGGGCCACGTGTTGTGGCGACCATTCAGCATCAGATCGAAGGGCATGCGGCGATGTACGACGCAGTCCATGCCAACGATGCCGAAGATGCCGATGGCGACGGCATTGCGGCCGAAGTGGGTCTGGTGGCCAACTTGGTCGACATGGTGCCCAAAGACCCGGACCGCGCGCTCGATGTCGAGGCGGCCGCGAAGGCGGACTACCTGTACCACCGGGTGTTCCTCGATGCCGTCACCAAGGGCAGCTGGGATGACGAGCTCGATGGCGTTGCAGACAGCACCCGCGACGATCTGGCCGGCCGCTTGGACTACCTGGGCATCAACTACTACAACCAGGTCAAGGTGACCGGCACGAGCTTGGTGCTGCTGCCCGAGCTGCCGATCGCCAACTTCATCCCGGAGTTCAGCTGGGATCCTCACAGTGAGGGCCTTGCGGCGGTCGTGGAGCTGGGGGCCGAGTACGATCTGCCGATGATCATCACCGAGAACGGCACCCCCCACGACGAGCGCTCGGACGAGATTCTCGAAGGGCACCTAGGTGCGCTTCACGACGCGATCGAGGCCGGACACGATGTCCGCGGCTACTACTACTGGTCCTATGTCGACAACTACGAGTGGAACCATGGCTTTGACCTGCGCTTTGGGCTCTACCGCCTGAACCTGCAGACCAAACAGCGTTCTCCCCGACCTGTGGTCGAGGTGTACCGCGACATCGCCTGGGGCAACGGGCTCGAGTAATGGAACCTCGCTACCGAATTCGTGGACATTTGGGGCAGTCCGGCAACATCGATCGCTTCATCTGCGACTTCGAAGAGGACGGCCAGACCTTCGACGCGCACATGCTCTGGGCGCCCAACAGTGGCGTCGGCAGCCGCCTGCGTGACGCGGCCATGTTCTTTGGAGCCCACCCCCAAGAGGCAGTGCCTGGGCTGTTGGCGGCGGCGGCTGTCAACGACGGCATCGCCGTGTGGCTCGAAACCAGTCAGATGCTGCCTCTGTCCGAGGTCGGTGGCGGTGGCAGCATGGACGAACCCAGCGTGATCTGGGTCGCAGATCAAGTCGCTAGGCTGCTCGCACAGCTGCGCACGGTGTACGGAGATGGTCAGCCGAGCGCCCGGCAGGTGCACGCCAACATCCATGCCGAGACCATCTGGCTGACCTATGACGCGCGCATACTTGTCGGCGGCATCGAGAGTCTGGCCGGGTTGTGGCCCATGCGCGCGCAGGCAGCAAATGCTGCAGAGCGAGCCACGGACTCCTACTCTTTCGGATTGATGGTCTTTGAGCTGCTGGCGGGACCCACCGCCTTGATGGGACTGCACGAGAAGGTCGCCAAAGCCAACGGGGCAGTCCACCACAACCACGCCATCGAGGCGTCTCTGCAGCGGGTTCGCGGGGCCGACCGGCTGAAGTCTTTGCTGGTCGATTGCATGGTCCATGACCCGAATCGTCGTCCCGACCCCATGACCATCATCCAGCGCCTGTCGTCGCTGGCTCCATCAGCTCAGGGCCTGGTGCCGATCATTCGCAAGACCCCCGAGACGGCGTGGTCGTGGAGCGATTCCAGCCACGCATTTGTCGGCCAGGGCAACATGGCCACCAAGCAGCGCGGCAGGCACGCATCCGGAGCTGTGGAACGCGTGCCATTTGTGCCACCTCCGCCTCCCGCCATGGCTGGCGAGAGCACTGACTTCTTTCAGGTCGTGCGTCCCGTCCAGCGCAATCAGCCCCAGGCGGCGCCTGACCCTGTGCCGGCGCCAGATCACGTGCCCGCCGATGACCCTGCCGCCGCTTACATGGCCGAGGCAGCGGCGGCCGAACCAATCGCCCTGCCCACAACACCGGCGATTCCCACAACACTCGACAACCAGACGACGATGTGGATTATCGGGGGGATGATTCTGGTGATGTTCGCGGGCATGTTCGCGTTCTCTTTCCTCCTCATGCTCCTGTTGTGCCTGCTCTGATGAAACGCGCCTTTTTCCTGATCTTTTCGTTGTTCTTCATGATGGGCGCCGACGGCCTGCCCCCCAAGGCCGAGTCGATGGCCAAAGCCAAGAAGATGGCGTTCAAGGAGTCGGTCAAGTGCGCTCAGGGCGACGCGGAAGCATGCGTCTCGATGGGCGATCGCTACCTGACCGGCCGCGGCATTGGCTACGACCGCAGCCAGGCTCGTTTCGTGTACGACAAGGCATGCCGAGCCGGCAGCCAGCGCGGCTGCGTCCTGCAGTCCGCCATGCTGCTGGATTCCGCCCGTCTGCGCGACAATCGCAAGGCGCTCAAGCTGCTGCAGACAGCGTGCGACAGTGGCGATCAGTTCGGCTGCACTTGGCTCGGTGTCATGCACACGGACGCGCGCATCGTTCCGCGGGACGTGGCGAAGGGCATGGAGTTGTTCACCGCTGCGTGCGACGCCGGAGAGGCCTACGGCTGCCTTCGTATGGGTGAACACAGCGACAGCCCCGAGGCCGCCGCGACGGCCTACGAAACGGGCTGTGCGCTCTCGGGTGAGCAAGCCTGCGTCAGATGGGGCGATGCGCTCTTCGAGGGAACGGGCACGGCACAAGACTACGATCGAGCCAGCGCGCTCGTGTATGCCTGGTGCATCGGAGGCAGCTGGCAGGCGTGCTATGCGGGCGGATTGCACCTCAAAGAGGCCCGCGACCGCGAGAAGGTCATCGAGTTCGCATGTGTCAACGAGGGCTTGTGCACCGTGTTCGGCGAACACATCGAGCAGGGCTTGTACCCGTTTGTGCAGCATCGCGGGCGGGCGCAGACGGCGTACCGAGCAGATTGCGACCAGCGGTCTTTCCGCGCCTGCAATCTGCTTGGGGATTCCCTGCGTCGGGCCCCCGATGACTGGAGCGAAGCGGCCGAGGTGTACGGCGGAAACTGCAAGGCGAACAAGGCGAACTGTTCAGGGTCCCGATGCAGTGAAGAGATCGCGGCCTCGTGCACATCGCTGGCTGGCATGTACTGGTCGGGCGTCGGCGTCGAGAAGGACTACGACAAGGGCGCCGAGCTGTATGGCAGGGCGTGCGAGGGCATGGATGACCAAGGCTGCGCCAAGCATGGCTACCACCTTGTCCATACCGCCAAGGGCAAGGCCGATCAGCTGACCGAGGGCCTCAAGCACTTGCGCGACACCTGCCTGGCTGGTGTGTCCTGGGCCTGCACAGCGGTCGCCGACCTGCGTGAGGGACGCCTAGGCATCGAGGCTGATCCCGCTGATGCCGTCGTCATGCTGACCAAGGGTTGCAAAGCTGGAGACCGGGACAGCTGCCGAGGGCTGGTGACGTCCGAGGCGCGAGGCATGCCCGGAGCCGAATACGAGACCGTGCTCGACATCATCGACGACGCCTGCAATCGCGATGAAGGGAGCGCATGCGCGACGTTGGCGGACCTGGTCCTGCACCGCGATGCCGAGAAGAGTGCGGCCGCCCTGGCACGAGCCTGCGAGCTCGAAGACTTCGAGGCCTGCCTGTCCCTCGGAGATGCGCAGGGGCTCGCGATTGCAGATGGACGGTGTGACTCCTCCGATTCACGCTGCAGCGCCCGCGCCTGGATGGCCCAGAGCGGATGCGGGGTCAAAAAGGACGCCAAATCTGCCACCGATCTGTATACGCGAGCCTGCGTTGCCGGAAGCACAGGTGCTTGTGCGGCCAAGGCGGAGCTCGAGGGTGACGTGCCCGGGCTCAGGGAGCACTGCAATGTGCAGACGCTCGCGGGCTGCAGTGCGCTGGGAGCGTCGGCAGCCAAGGGCGACAGGTCCGCGGGAATCGCCGTGTGGCGGGACGCATGCGAGCACGGTGATGGCGAGTCCTGCGTTTCGCTGGCCGAGGGGCTCGCAAGCGGAGACGGTGTGGCTGCAGACCTCGAAGAAGCCGCGCATATCTTCGAGCGCGCCTGCGCCGGCAACCGCCCTCATCGATGTGACGAGATGCTGGTTGACACGGACTCCGCACTGCGCGCCTGCGCCGGCCTCGAGGCCCTGAAAGTAGCGGCAGAGGCCGCACCAGCCGCCGAGTCCGAGCCTGCCGAAGATGAGGCTGAAGAAGCCAAGCCCGAGTGAGCCTGGCCTGTTGATTCAGTCTGCCGAGTTCTGAATGAGCCGGGTGTACAGGCGGACGATGTTGGCGAAGTCCTCGACGGCGATGCGCTCATCGGTGCCGTGAATTCGTCCGAGGTCGCTGGTGACCATGGGAACTGGCTGGAAGCGGAAGATCTGCTTGGTCGAGCTCTGGAAGTGGCGGGAGTCGGTCAGCGCGACCATGAGGCCCGGCGCCACGGGCATGCCTGGAAAGACCTCGGCGTAGCTGCGCTGCAGGGCTTCGAAGCCCGGTCCCTCGACATCGGCGGCTGGGCATGGCTCGGCAGATGTGTCGCCGGCGTTGCGCAGCGTGACGCTGGAGTCGGCGATGGAGTGCTCGACCCACTTGGTGACGCTGTCGATGCTGTCTCGCGGGTGGATTCGGAAATTCACGATGGCGGTGGCGTTGCCGGGCAGCACGTTCTCTTTGATGCTGCCGTTCAACATGGTCGGCGCCATGGTCGTGGTCATCGCTGCGCGGGTGCTGCGCTTGGCCATCATCTTGCGGCTGATGAGGGGACCGGTGAGCCAGCGGTTGGACATCACAAGCTTCATGCCAAAGCCCATCTCGGGAGCCGCGAAGTCGAGCACCATCGCTGCGGGTCCATCGAGGCCCGAGGGGAAGGGCCGGGACTCTAGTCGGGTGATGGCGGTCGCCAGCTTGCCAACAGCCGTGCCCTCGACCGGCGGCATGGATGAGTGGCCCTCGGCGCCCTGAGCCGACAACTCGAGGGTGAGGTAGCCCTTCTCGGCGATGCCAATCAGGCCGACGCGGCCGTCGATTCCGGGAACGAGCCCGTCGGCGATGACGAGCCCTTCGTCATAGACCGCTTCGAGGGCGACGCCCTGCTTCTTCAGCTTGTCGGCGACGGCCTTGGCTCCCTTGGCTCCGCCGGTCTCTTCGTCGTGGCCGAACACAAAGTGCATGGTGCGCTTTGGCTTGTATCCCTGGGTCAGAAGGGCTTCGGCGGCCTCCAGGTAGGCGATGACATTCTGCTTGTCGTCGATGGTGCCGCGGCCCCAGATGTAGCCATCGGCGATGACGCCTTCGAAGGGAGGATGCGTCCAGTTGGCTTCGGTGCCGGGTGGGATGGGCACAACGTCGGTGTGGGCCAGAAAGACCACAGGCTTGCGCGCGCTGTCGCTGCCCTTCCAGACCGCATGGATGGTCCATCGATTGACCCGCTCGACCTCGAGCTCGCTAAAGAAGCGGGGGTAGGTCGTCTCGAAGTGGGTCATCAGGTTGGCGAATGCGCCATCGTTGGACTTGGCGCCCTGGGACGAGATGGTCGGAAACTGCACCGCCGCCGCCAGGCGTGACGCCACAGACGCGCTGTCTACGGCAATCTCGACCGGCTGGGCCTGAATCTGCTTTGACGACGCGCCCACGGTGTTGAGGACCAGGATGGCAACGAGCGCGGCGAATGCCGCCCCGACACCGGCAGCAATGCGTGCGGAATTGGACATAGCTGCCGGCTAATTCGGCGGTGGCTCTGCAGCTACGGTGACGTCGATGGACTTGACGCTGACGTCGCAGGGAAGAGCCCCGTTGTTCAGCAGCAGCGCCCACTCAGCGACCTGTGCTGTCGCCTCTTCAAGCTGGTCGGCGTTGGTCTCGATCTGAAGCTTACCGTCCGCCAATGGCTGCAAGTTGGGGTACGTCGACAGCTGCTTTCCGTCGATCTCGACAGCGATGTGGCCGTCCTTGTCCGACAGCATCTGGGCTTTGAGTGCGGCCGCCCCCGCTTCGTCTAGCTCGATGGTGGTGGACGGCGTGCCCGACCAATCGAGGCGAACCGTGGAGTAGGTGACGTTGGCCTGAGTCGCGACAACCTTGCGGGAGCCCAGATCGAGGATCTCAAGGGAGCCCGTCTTGGCAAGGGCGAACGGGATCTGCCCGGCGCGGTCGACCTCTGCAGGCAGCTGCGCCGTCACTGTAAAGCCACCGTCAACGGTGCTGAAGCTCGGATCGCCCAGGCCCATTTCGGCGACGCGGGCCTGCACGGTGGTCAGTGCGGCTTCACAGCCCACAAACTCCATGCGAACGACGTTGCCATCCGGGGCGCGGCCGATGAAGCCGGCCACGATCAGCACGCCATAGGCGGTCACAATGCCCATCACCATGACGATGGGGGCAACC
>CAYYHT010000175.1:6456-11654 GCA_964471355.1 uncultured Enterobacteriaceae bacterium | reverse complement strand
GGCGGCGACTTCGCCGTCGGCGCGATCGTGTTCATCATCTTGGTGGTGATCAACTTCATCGTGGTCACAAAGGGCGCTGGCCGCATCGCCGAGGTCGCGGCGCGCTTCACCCTCGACGCCATGCCCGGAAAGCAGATGGCGATCGACGCCGAGCTCAATGCCGGCCTGATCGACGAACGGGTCGCTCGCAGCCGCAGAGCCGATCTGTCTAGAGAGACGGAGTTCTACGGTGCCATGGACGGCGCCAGCAAGTTCATCCGTGGCGATGCGATCGCGGGCATCGCGATCACTGTGATCAACTTCGTCGGCGGAACCCTGATCGGCGTCGTCGGCCACGGCATGACGTTCACAGCGGCGCTGCAGACGTACGGCATCCTCACGATTGGAGACGGGCTCGCCGGCCAGATGCCGGCGTTGATCCTGTCCACCGCCGCCGGCATCTTGGTGACGCGCGTCAAGGACATCCGCGAGCGCGCGCTGCACGAACAGGTCACCGACCAACTGCTCGGCGACGGCCGGGTGCCATTGATGGTCGGTCTGTCGATGCTGGGACTCGGCCTGGTTCCCGGCCTGGCCTTTCCGTTCTTGCCGCTTGGTGGTGCGGTGTCCGTCGCAGCCTGGAATCGCACCCAACGTCCGGTTGTGATCGAGCCAGAGATCGAAGAGGAACCCGCCCCCGAGCCTCGTACCGGCGTCGAGGCGCTGCTGCCCGTCGAGCCACTGTCCCTCGAGATCGCAGTGGACCTGTTGGCCTTGGTCGATGAAGGAGAAGGCGGCGACCTGCTTCACCGCATTCAGCGAGTGCGCGAGCAGTTCGCTCGGGACATCGGCATGGTTGTGCCCGCGGTCCACATCAAGGACAACCTCGACCTCGACTCGGGCCAGTACGTGCTCAAGCTACGCGGCGAGGAGATCGGAGCCGGTCGCGTGCAACCAAGGCAGCACATGGCCATGGACCCGGGAACCGGCGATGGCGAGCTGTCCGGCATTCCCGCGACCGACCCTGTCTTTGGCCTGCCTGCCTGGTGGATTCCCGACCGAGAAGTGCTGCGGGCCCAGCGCCAGGGCTACACCGTCGTCGACGTGCCCACGGTGCTGACCACTCACCTTGTCGAGCTGTTGCACAACCACGCGCACGAACTGTTCACCGGTGACCAGCTCGACGGCATGCTGGATCGCGTGGCGGCCTTCGATCAGCGGCTGATCGATGATCTGGTGCCCGACAAGGTCTCGCGCATGACCCTGCTGCACGTGCTGCGACAGCTCATTCGCGAGGGCCTGTCGATTCGGGACGCCCACACGATCCTCGAGGCGATCACCGAGCATTCGGCGCGCACAAAGGATCCTGCTGTGCTGACAGAGCTGGTGCGCCAACGCATGCGGCGCCACATCACTGGGCGATTCGCCGACCAGCTCGGTGCGATCCACTATGTGGGGCTGTCCCCAAAGACAGAGTCGGCCGTGCTCGCGGGCCTGCAGAGCCAAGAAGGCCGCGCGCCAGCGCTTGTTGTGGATCCGGTCGTCGCCCGCAAGCTGATCATCGAGGCTCGACTCAAGACGGCCGCCTATGACGGCCCCGGCCGGGCCGTGCTGCTGTGCCCTCCGCTGGCCAGAGGAGCCATTCGACGCCTGCTCGAGCGCATCGCTCCTAGCATTCCTGTGCTGTCGAGCGCCGAGGTGCTGACGACCACTCGTCTGGTGCCCATCGCCATGATCGAAGCGGTCTAGCGATAAACCCAAGATCGACCTTCAGAGGGCGCGCGACGGACCGAAAGGTTGAGTGGAGGTCAAGTTGGATTGCACGCACCCCGCTCCCCGCTGCGCCCCGCCGCGCTCATTCACCCCAATCGGCCGCATCCGCGTGTCGATTCGGCCGCCAGCGCGGCGCCGCAGCACCAGTATCGTCACCCCTATCTTGGTCTCCATGCTGGCTCTGCTGGCCGGATGCGCTGCCCTCGTCATCTCCTAGATCTGCCGAGGGCCTCTTGAAGCCAGTCATTCTCTTCGTCGACGACGAGCCTGCGATCCTCAAAGGGTTGCGGCGAACGCTCCGACGCCAGACTGACTGGACCCAACACTACGCGCCGGGCGGACCCGAGGCGATCGAGCTGCTGAGCTCCATCCATGTCGACATCGTGGTCTCAGACATGCGCATGCCCACCGTCGATGGCATCGCGGTGCTGCGGCACGCCGCCAAGACCAATCCGGACTCGATCCGCATCGTGCTGTCGGGCAACGCCGACCTGGTCAAGGCCATCCACAGCATTCAGCTGGCCCACCAATACATCGCCAAGCCCTGCCAGCCGGCCGAGCTCATCGCCCTGCTGACCGATCTGACCGACATGATCGAGGTCCTGCGGAGGACCAGCGCACTGGCCGCGACCTTGCCACCGTGCCCGTCGACCTATGTCGAGGTCACCGATGCCCTCGACAGTGGGCAGGGCTTGGTCCAGGTGGGCAAGATCCTGCAGAAGGATCCCAGCGTCAGCGCCCTGCTGCTCAAGGTGACCAACTCGGCATTTCTGGGCATGGCCCAAAAGGTCAGCTCGGTCAGCCGAGCTGTGCAGATCTTAGGCGTGCGAACCATCCGCGACATCGTGCTCTGCGCCGGTGCAACCGACAGCTTCAAAGACACGCCGGTCGACATCGAAGCCTTTCAGCGCCACGCCATGAGCGTCGCCACTGTCTCCAAGGCGCTGTTCCCCAACGCGGGCGCGGCGCTGCTGACCTCGGCCTTCCTGCACGACATCGGCAGCATGGTGCTGGCTCTCGACGACAGTGGTCATCTCGCGTCGCACCACACAGCCGACGTCGGTGGGTACCTGCTTGGGGTCTGGAACCTGCCACTCGACGTGGTGGACGCCGTCGCCAACCGACACCGGCCAGGGCGAAAGGGCGTGTTCGGCGCCCCGGAACAACTGCACGTTGCAGACGTGCTGGTCCACCAGCTCGAGCTTGGAGCCAACATCCAGTTCGACCAGACCACCGTCTCTCTGGTGGGCGACGTCACCACGGTGAATGGGTGGAAGCAAGCCGCTGAGGAGGCACTGAGCGGCGTTCCAGCCTGATCGTCGGCCTCGCTGAGCCCTCACCGTCGCGACTCCAGACCGCAACCGATCGCAAGTCACCGTGCCCTCACGGTGGCCTTTTTTGTGTGCGGGCACCAGCTCAGCGCGTCGGCGTGCGTTTTCCCACTGATTCGGCCTAAAGAACGCCGCCGCCGATTCCGATGGACCGTTGCAACCGCACCGGAGGCATATGTGTCCACAGGTCCCTGGCGAATGATCGAGTCCACGCGACTGGTCGAAGGCATGACGCGAGCTCAAGCGTGTGTCCGCTACCGAAAAAAGGTCGCTCTGCTCGCCCGGCGAATCGCCGAGCGCCTCTCTCCAGCTACGACAATCCAGTATGACGACCTCGTCAGCTGGGGCGCGATCGGGCTTCTTGAAGCGTTCGACCGATATGAAGAGGACCGCGGAGTCCGGTTCGGCACCTATGCCGAGCATCGAATCCGCGGAGCGATGTACGACGCACTTCGAAGCCAGGACACCCTGTCCCGACGCCGACGACTGCTCGCCCGTCGAATCGACGACACCCGGCAGCACATCCGTGTGCGGCTGGGCCGAGAGCCGATTCCCTCCGAAATCGCCAAAGCGCTAAGCATGACGATGGAAGAGTACTGGAAGGCGATCAACGGCACGATGGCGGCCCGAAAACTACCGTTTGATTCGCCGAGCGAGGACGGACTGTCCCTCGCCGAGACCATCGAGTCCGACGGCCGCACCGCAGCAGAAGTGCTCGATGCACAAGAGACGCGACAGCTCGTCATCGACGCCGTCGCCAAGCTGCCGGCACGACACCGACAGTGCGTGCTGATGTACTACGGACAGGACATGTCCCTGGCCGAGATCGCCCTGGTCTATGAGGTGACGATCAGTCGCATCAGCCAGATCTTGTCGGATGCTCGAAAGCGACTGCGCAAGCGACTGCGCCCGATGCTCTCCGACGCCGATCTCGCTGCAGTGGGTGCCGCGTGAGTGACTCGGCGCTGTACTCGGGATTGTCCGGGGCCACCGCCGCCTGGAGACAGCTCGACGTCGTCAGCAACAACGTCGCCAACGTCTCAACCCAGGGCTACAAGGCCGGCCGAATCTCGTTTCGCACCGAGGTCGAGGGCCAGTTCCTGCAAGCCCAGGCCGCCGTCGCCACCATCTCTCCGGTGATGAGCGACGGCCCACTCGAGGACACCGGCAACGCGGGCCACCTGGCCCTGCGCGGCGAGGGCTGGCTCACGGTTCAAACCGAAGACGGAAGCCACCAACTCACCCGAGATGGACGCTTTGCCCTCGACAACACCGGTCTGTTGCGCGCTCCAGATGGCGCGATTCTGGTCGGAGAGCAGGGCCCAATCCAGCTCGCTGCCGGCGAGGGCTTTCGGGTCGACCCCCAAGGCCGCGTATTCGGTGAAGTCTCCGGAGAAGCGGGCCTGATACGCATGCGCAAGGGGCCTACCAAGCATGCCGGCGGCAACCGCTGGCTGGCCAACGGCAAGATGGAGCGCGCTGAGCCAACCATCGTGCAAGGCGCCCTCGAGGGCAGCAACGTCGATGCCGCCATGGCCATGACCGAGCTGATCGAGGCCAGCCGCTACTTCGAGGCATTCCAGAAAGCCATCGCCGCAAGCGATGAGATGACCGGTCGCCTGAACCAATCCGGAGGAAAGTAAATGCGCTCTCTCTACGTCGCCGCATCGGGCATGGCTGCCCAACAGACCCGCATCGACACGGTGGCCAACAACGTCGCCAATGTCGGTACAACCGGATTCAAGCGCCAGCGCTCGGCCTTCGAGGACGTGGCCTACCAACAGGTCGCGGTCAAATCGCGGGATGCCGAGGGCGGCGTCGCCGAGCTCGGAGGCGGCGTGCGCGTCGCCGATGTCGAGCGCGACCTGGCCAACGGCGCATTTGAAGAGACCGGAAATCCGCTGCACATGGCAATCAACGGCCCCGCATGGCTGGCTGTCGAGACCCCTGATGGGGGCATGGCCTATACCCGCGACGGCGCCCTAGGCCGCTCCGCAGACGGGACGCTGGTCACCGCAACCGGCATGCCGCTAGCCGGCGGCATCGTCGTGCCACCCGACGCGACCAACCTGACCATCGAGCCCGACGGCACAGTCAGCGCCAGCTTTGGCAACG
>CAYYHT010000175.1:0-6446 GCA_964471355.1 uncultured Enterobacteriaceae bacterium | reverse complement strand
CCGTCACCTTGGGCCGACTCGAGCTCGCCGTGTTCCCCAATCCCGCACGCCTGAGCCCAAAGGGCGGCAACCTGTTTGCCGAGACCCCAAGCAGCGGCGTTCCCCGCATCGCGGAGCCCGAAGACGGTGTCGTGCAGCAGGGATTTCTCGAGCGGTCGAACGTCGACATCGCCAGCGAGCTGATCGAGCTAATCCTGGCCCAGCGGGCATTCGAGCTGAACTCCAAGGTCGTCCAGGCCGCTGACGAGACCCTGCAGACCGCAGCCAACTTGCGCAGGTAGACCGCCAGCCTAAGGAGCCGCTAGCAACTCGGCAGCGCAGGCGAAGCCCTCTAAAAACGCCTTGGCATGCTTGTCGCCAACCTCGAGGCGGGCACGCCACCGGCGGACTCGATATGCCCCACACTCGCCTGGACGCGCTCGAGGGAGTCCGGCAGAGGTCCGGCGACATCGACACAGCGGGCAATGGGATGGGGCGCACCCGACGCGAGCTGGCTGAGCAGCAGCAGAAGCGTGCGGGCAGTGTACTCGCCCCGATCTTGTTCCTAAAGCGCCAGCGCAGCGGACCGATGGACGGCCATGCTCTTGTTGCTGGCCACATTGGTGCTCGCGGAGGCCGGAAACCATTCACCGGCAAGCCGCACCCTCGCCACCTGGGTCGCGTCTCAGTGCGACGCGTCCAAGGTCGAAGTGCAGCGCCTGGGCATCGAACCCGGCCTGCTGCAGGGGGATCTCATCTTCGAGGGCTACCCGTGCCGCGAGCGGCCCGAGCTGGTCGCGAATATCCACGACGGCGACCAGACCCGTCGCTACGTGTTCAAGCCATCGCTCGCACTCTATGCCCAGGTCGCCGTCGCCAGCGAGGCGGCCGCCATCGGGCAAGTTGTGCCCATCCGATACGAACAGCGCGCCCTGTCCACGCTCTCGGGACCGGCGGTCATGGGACCGGGTCCGTGGCGCGCTCGAACTGCTGTCAACGCAGGAACACCGCTGACCCAACGCTGGGTCGAAGCCATTCCTGATGCCGAGACCGGGACTGTGGTCATGGTGCAAGCCAGACGCGGAGACCTGCTCGTGCGCGCCGAAGGCAGGCTGCTGCAAGACGGCCAGCTCGGCGCATCTGTCCGAGCACGAGTCGATGCTACCGGCGTCGTCGTGCGCGGACTCCTCATCGATCCCACAACCGTGGAGCTGCAATGACTTGGTTGCTGATGACTACTCTGGCCTGGGCATCGCCTGGGGATCCCTCCCCGCCGATCCGTCCCGAAGCCCTTCAGCGAGCCCCCGTGATCGCTCAGCAGCCGGGCAGTCTGTGGAGCGAAATGCGTGCTCGCCAGCTCATGGGTCTAGACGGAAGCGCGCGGCAGCCTGGCGATCTGATCACCGTGCTGCTCTACGAACGCACCGACACGTCGCTGGATGCGGACACCCGCTTGGCCCGCAACAGCTCTTCGTCGGCCAATATCGACACGGCACTCGGCCTCGAGAACCTCACCCGTCCGTCAACGCGGCTGAGCCTGAGCGGAGGAGCGGGCTCAAACTACGAGGGCCAGGGACAGACCACCCGGGGCGCCGCGGTATCCGGGGTGCTCACCTGCGAGGTCATCGAGGTCATGGCCACGGGAAACCTGCGCATCTGGGGCTGGAAGGAGGTCCGCGTCAATCGCGAGACCCAATATTTGGTGCTCGAAGGTGTGGTCCGGCCCCGCGACATCCACATGGACAACACGGTCGGATCCGAGCTGCTGGCACAGGCCCACATCGAGATCACTGGATCTGGCGTGGTCTCCGAGAAGCAAGGTCCCGGCTGGGGCGCTCGTCTGGTCGGCGTTCTGTGGCCATTCTAGGACGACCCATGCTTGCACTTGCACTGCTCTTGTTCACCGCTGCTGATGCGTCTGCCTCGACCCGCGTCAAGGACGTCGGCGCGTTCCATGGGGTGCGCGACAACGGTTTGTCCGGAGCGGGTCTGGTCGTGGGACTGCGCCGCACCGGCGACTCCACCCGCAACCAGGCGGCGATCCGCGCACTCTCCAACCGACTGCAGGGGCTGGGGCTGGGACTCGAGCTGTCGGACATCAGCAGCCGAAACGTCGCGATGGTCATGGTCTCTGCCACCTTGGCCCCGGACACCCGCACCGGCTCACGCCTGGATGTGACCGTGGCGTCGGCAGGCGACGCAACCAGCCTAGAAGGCGGCGTGCTGCTGATGACGCCACTGATGGGGCCCGACGGCCAGGTCCACGCTGTGGCCGAGGGTGCACTGGTCGTCGGCGGCTTCGCCTCTGAGGCCGCCGGCAACTCCCTGCGACACAACACGCCGACCGTCGGCAGGGTCTCGGGCGGCGCATTGGTCGAACGGGAGGTCAAGAGCGCACTCGACTACCGGTCCCTCGCAGCCATCGACTTTGTGCTGCGCACCCCCGACTTCACGACGGCCTCATCGATGGCTGATGCCGTGGACGCGGCGTTTGAGACCGAGGTTGCGGCCGCCGTCAGTTCTTCGACGATCGCACTGACAATGCCCACCGAGTACGTCGGTCGGTTCGCTGAATTCGCCGCCAAAGTCGAATCCGTTGAGATCGCGATTGATGCCCCCGCGCGGGTCGTCGTCAACGAGCGCACGGGAACCGTGGTGATGGGGGCGGATGTACGCATCTCGGCCGTGGCCATCGCCCACGGTGGCCTGACCATCGAGGTGCGTCGAAAGGACGAAGTCAGCCAGCCTGCTCCCTTCTCGGCTGGTACGACCGGTGGGGTCAGCAACAGCGCGGTGCTGGGCGGCGAAGAGCCCGGACGTCTGGTGATGGTCGAGGGGGTGGAGATCGGCGAGCTGGTTGCCGGCCTCAATGCCCTTGGCGTGCGACCGCGCGATCTCGTGATCATTCTCGAGGCGATCCGATCGGCAGGCGCGTTGCATGCAGAGGTGGTGACGCAATGATCTCGCCCCTCTCCATGTCCGCAGTGACTCCACCGCAGGGATCCGAAGCCCCCGAGAATATTGGCGAGGCCTTTGGCCAGATCATGGCCAAGACATTGGTCGACGAGCTGGCCAAAGTGCTTCCAGAGGCCGAGATGGCACTGGGTGCACTCGAGCTCGAACTGGCCCAGCTGCTGCAAGACGATCTTTGGCCTAAAGCACCGGGCGCCGCCACCGATGATCCGACTGAAGCGAAGTGAGGCGAACATGAAGGTCACCAACACACCGCCAATCCTCCCGGCAGCGGCAACACAGCGCAGCAGGGGCAAGGCAAAGCCGGCTTCGGGCCGTCCCGGCCTGGACCGCGTCACGCTCTCCCCGGGCGCGAAAGCGATGAAGCTCGTACGGTCCGCCGAGAGACCCGGCGCTGTCCGTCAGGACATCGTCGACCAGGTGCGCACGCAGCTGGCCAACGGCACCTTTGAGCAGTCCATCGACTGGGGCCGCATGGCAGGCGGCCTGCTGGCCGAGCTGTGATCGGACACATCCGACGGCTGCGCCGGCTGGCAGAAGACCAGCTCAAGGCAGCCATCGACCTCGATGTGGCCGCCGTGCACAAGCTCTCCGAACGCCGTGCCGATACACTCTTCGAGCTGCAACTCATCCTGCAGCGGGCCCCATTGGTCCCAGAGATGGACATGCGCCTGCAGCTGCAGGCCGAGATCATCGCCATCTCCAACCTCGATCGCCGCATGAGAGACGTCAGTCGCATCGTGCTCGGCGCTCTCGATCCCGTCACCACGACCGCAACCGGCACCTATGGCCGCCGCGGTCGGGTCGGGGGCTAGCTCAAGATGGGCGTAATGGACGCCCTCATGGCCGGCCGGGCGGGTCTCGCCGCGGCAGACGCCGGTGTCGCCGCGACATCACACAACGTGGCCAACGCCTCAACTCCGGGCTTCACTCGGCGCGGCGTCGAGCAATCCACCGGCACCCCTGTCCGTCGCGGCGGCCTGTGGATTGGTGGCGGCCCTCGTGTCGACGCCATTGCCCGCCGCTCCGATGCCTTGCTCGGCGCCCGCCGAATCACCGCGACCGCCAACGAAGCGAGCGCGAGCGAGCGCATGTCCGTCCTGATGCAGGCCGAGACCGCCCTCGCCGACGGTCCGGGCGCACTGCGGCCGACGCTGGACGGGTTCTTCAACAGCCTGACCCGTGCCACGCAGGACCCAGGAGACCCCGCCCTTCGCGCCGAGGTGCTCGACCGCGCCAGCGTCATGGCCGATTCGTTCAACCGATCGGCAGAATCGCTGGTCGAGATTCGCGACGCGCAGTTCGACCGGGTCGAGATTCACGCCGAGGAGATCAACGATGTGCTCGGGCGCATCGCCAGCCTGAACGGCGAGCTCGAAGCTGCAGGCGGGGCCGTTGTCGCCGGCGATCTCGCCGATGAACGCGACCGGCTGCTGCGAACCGCAGCAGAGGTGGTAGGCGCCGAGGTCCACATTGAACAGGACGGCCAGGCAACCGTGTTCATCGGCGGCCATGCCGCGGTCTCGGGCCGAGACGCGCGCTGGGTGTCGACCGATCGCACCGGCTCTGTCCCCGTGCTCACCCTCGCTGTGGACCGGGGCGTCGTCAATCTCGATGCCGGCGGCCGCATCGGCGGTGCCATCGACGCCGCGATCAAGGCCGAGAGCTACCTGACGTCCCTAGACACCATCGCCCAAGAGCTCTCGGACGCCGTCAACACGGTCCACCAATCCGGCTTCGACGCCACCGGAACTGCCGGGCAGCAGCTGTTTACCTATGACCCGACCGATCCCGCCAGCAGCATGTCCCTGGCGACAGTCATGGTCGACAATCCCGACGCACTCGCCTTTGCCGCCACCACTCCAGCCGCCAGCGGCGACGGGGACAACCTGCGCGCGTTGATGAGCATCGAGACGCTGACGCTGCCCTCGGGACAGACCGCCGGTGACGCCATGAGTGCCGTGGTGTCTGCCGTCGGTCGCGATGTGGCATCTGCCGCCCGGGCTGCGGACCAGCACGGGCAGACCCTCAACGACCTCGAGACGCTGACCGCCAACCTCGAGGGTGTCGATCTCGACGAAGAGGCCGGAAACTTGCTGATGTACCAAGCCGCATACCGGGCCGCCGCCAAGGTGATCGCGACCAGCGACGCGCTCATGGGCGCGCTGATGGAGATTATCTGATGGGGCCCATCCGCCAGCCCAGCCTGTGGATGACCAACGTGCGCACCGCCGCCCTGTTGGACCAAAAGGCCAACTTGGCCCGCGCCGAAGCCGTCGCCATCACCGGCCAGCGCATCGACCGGCCATCGGACGACCCGGCGGCATGGCCCGAGGTCCACGACCTCGAAGCCCGAATCGAACGCCAGCGCACGTTTCGCGAGAACGGCGACCGCGCCAGCAACCTGCTGATCGTCGCCGATGAGTCGCTGGGAATGGCGGAGGATCTGCTGACCCGCGCCCATGGCATCGCGATTCAGGGGGCATCCGAGACCCTCAATCCAGACGACCGAATCTCGCTTGCCGACCAGGTCGACGACCTGCTTGAGCAGCTGATCGTCAGGGCCAACACGTCCGTGGCCGGGCAGTACCTCTTTGGAGGCGCCAAGAACGACGCGCCGCCGTTTGACGCCACCGGTACCTACGTGGGCGACGCCTTCGCCACCAAGATCGACATCGCCACCGGCGTGTCCGCACAGGTGGGTTTCGATGGCTCGACGACGCTCGATCCGGCCATGCGCGCCCTTGAGCAGCTGTCCTTGCAGATGCGCACCGGGACGGCAGCCGATGTGGGCGGCACCATCGACCAGCTCGAGACGAGCCGTCGCGAGCTCGTCACCACACGGGCCACCACAGGGCTCATCTGGAACAAAGCCGACGACGCACTGACCGTCGGAATTCGCATCGAAGAATCATTAACTGCGCGACACGCTAAAGTTCTCGGTGCAGATCCGATTGAGGCGTACACCGATCTGGCTCAACTTAGAACCGTATACGAGGCCGCTCTACAAGTCTCTAGTTCCGCCAGGATGCCGTCTTTGTTCGACATCATGGGCTGACCCCACAAATATTCCTCCTCAACGACCCCGCCAAAGCGATCCGATGAGTCCCCAGAGGGCGCACCGGACATCCCTGCCGCCCAGTCAGTTGAATCACCACCTTTGGGGGAACGATGGGACTTACCGTCAACACCAACCTTGCCGCGATGAACGCGGTCAAGAGCCTCAACCAGTCCAACCGATCGTTGCAAGGGAGCCTGGGACGCATTGCGTCCGGCTCCCGAATCAACAAAGCGGGGGACGACGCCGCAGGCCTCGCGGTCGCCGAGAATCTCGACGCCGCAGGCCGCTCGTTGAAGGTTGCACAACGCAACGCCAACGACGGCATCTCAGTCATTCAAACCGCAGAAGGCGCCACGGGTGAGGTTGGCAACATCCTCAAACGTATGCGAGAGCTAGCCGTCCAGTCCGCTTCGGACACCCTGGCGAACGGCGA
>CAYYHT010000174.1:0-11689 GCA_964471355.1 uncultured Enterobacteriaceae bacterium | reverse complement strand
GCGCGCGTTAGATCACAGTCGAGATCCGCCGTCAAGAACAATCAAGTAGTGCTAGGGTCGTTGATCAGGCCTGTTTTGGTCTAAAGGCAGAGGAAGACCGCCCAGCGATCAGATGAGGCGCACGGCTTCAGGTGCGGCCGGAAGCAGAAACCGCCCATACATCAACTAGTTTGCCCTTAATCGAGCCTTCTGGTGGCGAATGTGGACCCGTCGACAAGCGCCCTCAAATTTCCTAGTGAATAGGAATAGGAGGATCCTGACCCCACGCAGCGATGCCCGACGCCCGCATTCACAGAGAGGCTCGAATGGGAATAGGAGGATCCTGACCCCACAGTGTGGCTAGACTGCTGCCAGGAGACAAACAATGCGGACCCCTCAGTGTGGCTAGACTGCTGCCAGGAGACAACACAATGCGTGGTGTAGTGATCGCTGTCCTGGTGCTTGCAAGCGGATGCCGCACCGAACGAACGTGGGCCGAGCTCGTTCAGATGACCCCCGGAGAGCGACTCGCGCCGGTGTGGATGGCCACCGACGAGCTTGAGTACGAGAACGGCACCGAGGCCATGAACTGCTCGGCCAGCACCGTCTCGGTGGACCCCGGGCTCGAGGTCACCACCCTGGGCACCGACACCTGGGGCGGCCACTGCTGGGTCGAGCTCGACATCCTGCTCAAGTCCGAGTCCACCTCAGGCCGCCACGGCGCCACCTTCCTCTTCGTGTTCGACCTCTGCAACGTCGCCGGCGGCGAATGTCCCGCCGAGTACGCCGACCAACGCCAAGAGCGCACCGTCACTGTCCAGCCGATCTAAGGCGTCACCGAACACGCCTTGGTGGCCGCCACGCAGTCCACAGTCTTGGTCTGTCCCTTGGCCACTGTCAGCGTTCCCGCGACCTTTGACCCGGACGCATCGAACCACACCTTGAGGGCGTAGGTCCCCGGAGGCACCGCTCCTGCAGGGTATTCGCCCTTCTCGCTGATGAGCCAGACCTCTTTGGCATCACCCGTGACCTTCACTGTGCCGCCGACCACCGCCGCCGATGCGGGCCCCGAGGACGTCATGTCGTCCGGCAATCCCATCAAGTCGTGGGACTTGGACGCCGGCTCGATGGCCAAGGGCACCGGCTTGACGACCACGACCTTCTTGACCGGCGCCGCAATCGGATCGAGACGGGTATCGACGACGGGCTCTGCAGCCGGCTCGACGGGCTCCACCCGCACGACTGTCGGCTCGACAGGCACAGGCTCGCTGGGCTCGACCGTCGGGGTAGCAGGGGCGAACTCGATGCCCGCCGGTTCTGGAGGAGGCTCGGGAGCACTAGGCCAGTTGCTCAGCACCACCACCACAGTCAGCACCAACACCCCGGTGAATCCCAGAGCAATCGACGCGACCGCCACCGGAATCACGGGCGACCGCGGCTTGTCGATCCGCTCGGTGTCCAGCACGTCCCGTGCCGTCGTCATCTCGGACAGCACCTGGCCACTCATGCCGTCCTCGTCGGCGGGACCACCGGTGGCTGCGAGCGCCTGCAAGCGAGGGACGTCATCTTCAGCCCACTCGCGCAGCCAAGGCCCCGGCACCGTCGGCTTGAGGTCCCGGCACCGCCGCTCGACCTCTTTGGCATCGAGCCGGTCCTCTGGCTCGAACCCCATCATGTCGCGGCACAGGGCCATCATGCCGTCCTGGGCCTCGCCTTCAATGGGCGGGTTCGCTGCCGCCATGCGCGTACGCATCTTCTGCTCGGTCTCCGCAAACCACTCCACAAAGCGGTCGGGATGCTTCGGCGGTGTCTTGAGCGACTTTCCGCACACCAGCTCGGCGAGCACGATGCCCAGGGACCAGACATCGGCGCTCGGTCCTTCAATCGCCTCGATGCGCTCGGGGGCCATGTACTTGAACGACCCGTACAAGCGCCCGGTGGTCTGGGCCTCGCGGGAGTCGAAGTCGGCCCGGGCAATGCCGAAGTCGAGCAGCTTGACCTCGCCCTGTGGAGTCACCCGGATGTTGGCCGGCTTGATGTCCCGGTGCATGACCTGCAGCGGCGTACCCGTGCTGGGAGAGAGGGTGAAGAAGGCCTGGTGCAGTGCCGATGCCACGTCTTCGATGATCTCGACGGACATCTTGGGATGCAGCGCGCCAGTGGTGACCAGGGCCTGCACGTCGATGCCGTCGACGTACTCCATGACGACCGCCCAGCCGTGCTCGAGCTCAGCGAGGGCATCGACCCCGACGACGGCGCGGTGCTTGATCAGCCCCAGCACACGAGCCTCGTCCCGCAGACGCTGGGCGAAGTCCGCCTCCTTCATGGCGTCGTTGTTCAACACCTTGAGCGCGACCTGCTTGGTGAAGCCTCCAGCCGCGAGCAACTCCGCCCGGTAGACCGTGCCGAAGCCGCCCTTCCCGAGAGTTGACAGGATGCGATATCGGCGCCCTTCGCTGCTCATTGGCGCAATGGTACCCTCCTCGCCATGAATCGACGGCTCATGAGTCTGTACAGGCGCCTAACTGCGGGCGACGACAAGCACTGGGCGCTGGTGCCGGTCCGCTCCACGGTGCGCTGGCTGGTGTTCTTCTACCAATCACTCAAGCGCGATCACGCATTTATTCGCGCCGCCGCGATGACCTACATGACGCTGGTCGCCATGGTCCCGACCTTGATGCTGGTCTTCGGCATTCTGCACGCGGTCGGCATGTTCAGCGACACCGGCGGTTCGGACTTGCTGTCCGGGCCGCTCGGCAGCTTCTTCTCGAACACGCTGCTGGGCGGGATCCCCGAGTTCCGGGACTTCTTGCTGCCCGGCCTGATGCAGGTCGATTTGGGAGCAATGGGCAAGATCGGCGTCGCCGTGCTGGCGGTCATCTCGGCTCGGCTGTTCATGCTCGTCGAGTCCGCCTACAACGAGATCTTCGGCGTCACCATCGACCGAAGCCTCGGCTACCGAATCCTAAACTTCTACTTCACCATGACCATGCTGCCGCTGATCGGCTTGGTCGCCGTCCTGGGAACCGAAGAACTGGGAATCCAGTCGGTCTGGTTCGCCGACTGGCTCCAGCGCGCCCTGACGTTCGCGCTGTTGCTCATGGCACTCAAGGCGTTTCCGTGCACCAAGGTCCGGTGGGACGCCGCCATCGCGGGCGCAACCGTCTCGTGGATCGGCCTGCAGATCGCGGGCATGGCTCTGCCCTTCTACCTAAGCCGTGTCATCGCAGACAAGCCTGTCATGGCCGTCTACGGCGCATTGGGGCTGGCCCCCGTGTTCCTCCTGTGGGTCTACCTGCTGTGGATCGTCGTGCTGCTTGGGGTCGAGGTCGCGTACGTCACCCAGAACTTCACCAGCCTGGTTGCCGCCGAAGACGACGCCTTCGAGCGCAGCCACTCCATTCTCCGCCAGCCCAGCATCGAGACTGCCATCGAGACCGCCGTCAAGGTCGCCTGGGCCTTCGACCGCGGGCGAGGGCCCATCGACGTCGAGATCCTAGCCAAGACCTGCCAAGTTCCAGCGCGTGAGCTCAACGTGGTGCTCGCCGTGCTCGAAGAAGGCGGCATCCTGGTCAAAGCCGACGATGGTGGCTGGATGCCATCGCGGCCCGCCGCGTCCATTCCCGTCGCTGAAGTCATCGATTCATGGAGGGAGCTGACGACCCTGCGCAAGACCGCAAGCGATCCCATCGGCGATGCCGTGGCCGACGCCCTCAAGGAGCTCTTGAGCGGCACCCTGGCCGACGGCCTGAATGACTGGGTCCCCAAGGGCGACACCGAGATGCTTCCGATGCCCGTTCCCGTGCCGGATCCCGCTCGGGTCCCAGATGAAGTGGACGACGCGGTCGGCTGAGCCCGTCAGCCGTCGTTGTTCTCTTCGGCCTTCATCTCGTCGAGCAGCTTCTTGAGCTCGGGATTGTTGTCGCCGTCCTTGTACAGAACGGTCGGGTCGTCCTCTTCGTCTTCTTCGTCATCGACGTCGGGCTCGTCACTGTCGGCTTCGGCGGGAGGACTCTGCGGAGTCTCGGCAGTGGGGGCTGCGTCCGAACCAGGCGCGGACGCCTCGGCGGCGGGCGCGTCGGCAACAGGTGCATCGGCAGCGGGTGCTTTTGCTTCTGGGGCAGGTTCCGGAGCCTTCTCTTCAGCCTTGGCTGCCGGGGCATCGGGCTTCTTGGGCGGCTCTTCGCTGGACGACGACGCCGCACGCGCACCCATGAAGACCATGGCAAGCACCACCAGCAGCCCAATTAGAAGCAGGCCGCCAACCACCACTGCCCCGATCATCATTCCCATAGAGTCTCCTGCGCGACAGTGTACGTCAGACGCCCTGGCAGTGGGTTTTCGCGACTGTATGCCAAATCGATATAGCGACAACTCGAACATACAGTCAATCTTTCCGTGCCCGCGGCAGTCATACCGGTCACAACCATTGAGGAGTGCCCCATGACCCGCTTTCTGACTGCCGCCTTTCTGCTGTTCCCGACCCTTGCCTCTGCCGGCAGCTTTACTGTGAACAGCGCCGAGACCTCGGTGGGCTTCGAGGTCATCCACTGGCGCCTGTCGACCGTGGCCGGAAGCTTCAGCGACGTCACCGGAGAGATCGACTGGGACGCGTCGAATCCCACCGCGACCCGTGCGGTCATCTCCGTTCCGATCATGAGCGTCGACACTGCCAATGGTCAACGTGACGCCCACCTGCGCCGCGCCGACATCTTCGATGCCGCCCAGTGGCCTGTTGCGACCTTCACCAGCACCCAGGTCAGCAACATCAAAGGCGACGACTTCGACCTGATTGGAACGCTGTCCATGAAGGGCGTCGAGCATCCCATCACGCTGCATGTCAAGGACATGAACGACGGCGGAGCGACTGCCACGGCGACGATGGACCGATTCCTGTGGAACGTGGTCTATGGCAACAGCCTGGCCGAGACCGGCTCCATCGCCATCAGCCAGCAAGTCGAGCTCAAGATCAACCTGGCCATGACCGCGGCCGACGACCGCAGCTGACCGGTTAGCAAGGCTGCATGCGCCGCCTCCTCATCGTCACCGCCGCCCTCTCAGCCACCGCCTGCAGTGGACCGGGTCTCAACCCCAACGGGTCGGGCGAGTACAACCTCGGCGACGGCCACACCTTGGTGATCGAAGGCCAAGCCGGTGGCGGAAAGTGCGACTGGTGGGGCCCCGCAGACTGGCCGGACATGTCCGCCGACGACCTTCCCGGCTTCTGCGTCACCGTCGCAGAGGTGACCGGCTCACCGCAGCACTGGGTGCTCTGGTGGGGTGAAAACGGCGGCATGGCCGACGTGTACAGCGACACCAACGTCTCGATCAACTACGGCGGCAGCGAGGCCGGCGACAGCAGCAACATCAAGCTGTCCGATGTCGATTCCGGCGGCTGGAAGACCATCGACCTGCTGATCGGCGACGAAGACGAGCCCGACGAGGCGCAGGTCTTCAGCATCGACGTCAAGGCCAAGCGCTACAAGCCCTAGGGGCCTACAGCTCGCACCTCAAGGCCACCGTCGTTGTGGCCCCAGCAACAAGCTCGGCGAACACACCACCATGTCGCTGCCAGCCCAGCTCCACCTGGCAACTCTCTTCGAGTCCTGATGGTAGCTGGATCTGAACCTCGCCGGGTCTTCCGTTCAGCCACTGGGCCTTCCCTAGCGGTGTCGTCGTCGATGCATATAGACCTGGCAGCCCCGATGGAAACAGCGGGCCGACCTGGGGTGCTGGCGCAGCGGAGGGCGTCAACCGCGAGATACCCCCACCGGCACCAAAGAACCAGACATTCATGTGGCCCAGTTCGCCGTCGAGAGCAATGTCCTCCATGTCAGCGGAGATCTTCCTCTCGCGGTCGTCGGTCATCGCCCAGTCCATCTCGAGGTCCGCACCCCTCGTCGAGAGCGGGATGCAGTCACTCGGTCGATCATCAAGCCAAATGCAGACCAGAGATTCGGCGTGAGCGTCCAGTTGAAGCACATAGACGCCGTCGGACCCAATGGAATCGCAGTCCTTGAACGTGCAGATCGCGGCACTGGCTGAGCCCAGTCCGCCGACCTGCCCGGTCAGCACCACAACTCCATCGCTGCACCCAGAACACCCCATGAGCAAGACGAGCACCGCGGCACTTGCACAGCGCATCAGGCCACCAACGCAGGGCTGACGTAGGCCCGCTTGTCGACGGGCTGGGCGCAAAGCAGCGCACAGTGGTAGGCCAGGAACTGCAGCGGAAGCGCCGCCAACACGGGCGCGACGAACTCTGGACAGCGGGGAACGGTCAGCGAGACATCTGCCAGCGCCTGCACCACGAAGTCGCCCTGGGTGTGTACTGCGATGATCGTGGCTCCCCGAGCACGGAGCTCACGCATGTGGACCAGCACCGCATGCCGATTCCGGTCTTCTGGCACAACGACAACGACAGCGGTGTGCACACCGAGGACGTCCTGTGGACTGTCGGACAGTTCGCTCACACGCATTGCGCCGCATGGCAGATGCGCGAGCTGACTCAGCTTCAGAGCCCCCTCCGCCGCGACCGCTGCCGAAGGCCCCAGGCCGGCGAACACCACATACGGAGCGTCGACAATCAGATTGCAGGCTCTCTCGAGCGAATCGGGGTGTGGTTCCAGGCCCGCAAGCGCCTGCTCCACGAGGTCGGGAAGCTCCCGCAGGCCACGCAGCAGGCAGTTGAGGTCACCCGAGATCTGACGGGGGGTCAAGGCAGCTGCGATCAGCTGAAGGGTCGCTACCTGTGTCGTGAACGCCTTCATGGCGACCACGGCACGGTCCACGCCACAGTCGATCAAGACGTCCGCCGGACCCGCCTGTTCCTGCGCCGACGGGTCCGCCACGGTGGCGACACTGAACGCCTCGGCCCCGCCCTGTTTGACCAGTTCAAGCGCATCGGCAGTCAGCCGGTCGCTGCTCCCGTGGGACACGCCGATGTACACGCGGCGTCGGTCAATGATCGGACCTCTGGCGGCAAAGTCACCAGAGTGCTCGGCCGAGCAAGGCAGCCCGGCGAGGCGCTCGATGATCGGCGCGCAGATGGACGCTGCGTGGAAGCTTGAGCCACACCCAAGCAGTGTGACGCCGTGGACCATCATCTCGCGCAGATGCTGCACCATCTCTCCGCGTACGTGCAGTCCTCCCACGCGGTTGTTGAGCAAGCTGCGCAGGGTCTGCGGCTGTTCGCGAATCTCTCGAAGCAAAAAGTGGCTCATGACGGCTCCTACCCGGCCTTGCGGACGGCATTGGGGTGTTGGTTGAGGGTCAGCCCATCAGCGGGCACAAAGGTCTGTCGTTGGGTGCGCACCATCCCGATTGCGCGGAAGGCACACTCCTGAGCCGGCAGGACCTTTGCGGGCTCGAGCCCGAGCTCGACGGCGAGTCGCGGGAGGTGAACACCGGCCGCCACAATCAGCGGAGTCAACGCGGCAATCCTCGGTGTGACGGCCACCGCTTTGAGCTGCCCAGCCGCGTTGCGCTGCAAGTGCACGGTGCCCATGAAGGCCATTCCAACGGCCTGGGCCACCTCGATACCTGCGCGCACCAGCTCGGGGTCGTTCACGGTTCTCGCGACCGCTGGTAGGTGGCCCTGTCCTCTCAGGTGCTCCACAGGCACCGAGGCAACAACCTCGCCATCTGGACGGCACAGTACATGAACGCTGAATCGTGCACCGTCCATCGGCTCCATCGCGATGTGGCTTCCATCGTTCCGGACAGTCAACAGTCGCAGGCCCCGTTCCACGGTGATTCCTTCCGAACCTCCAACCAAACGCGGGACCAGATTGAACGGGTAGGCCCATTTCGAACCACGGAACTTCTTGTCGTACACAGCCCAGCGCGGCGCCCATTCGGTCTGGTCCAGGCGCTGCATCAGCTGAACGTGGTCAGCGCACAGCTCGATGCACTCCGGCTTTGACACCAGCACGCGCGTACCAATGGCCTCAAACGCCTCGGCAGCCTCGGCCAGTGCTCGAACATCCGCCACATCGGTGGGCACCAGCATGTCAATCTCGTTCTGCTGGCAACGAACCAGCAGCGACGGAATGTAGGCGGGGTCATGGGCCGCCGGAACAGCCCAGGCCCGCTGCCGACCAATCATCTGGAGTCCCGCGGCCAGCGGGTCCGAGTCCGCAGCGAACACATCTGTGTCATGCCGACGGATTGCGGTGAGGAACGCTACAGCAGCATCGCCCGATGCCCCAGTCACCAGCACTCGAAGGGGTCTAAGAAACGTCATGTGCACCTCCGCCCAGTTGAAGTGCAACGGGTGTGCCAATCCCTTCAGGCCGATCCGTGCCGATGGCTGTTCCACGCTGGAACACCAGAACTGGAACACCTTCCCATCCTCGGAACTAAAACGCCCGAAAAGTAGGTTCCAACGCCGGCACGCCCTCTGCATGGAAGGGCTGAAGGAGGTTGCCTATGGCACTTTGCAGTTCAATTTTCCGTTCCTACGACATCCGGGGCATCACCGGCACCCAGCTGACAGCAGAGCTCGCGCATGACTTGGGGGCGGCCATCGGTACTCGATTGGCCGCTACAACCAGGCAATCCGTCGTCGTTGGGCGTGACAATCGCCACTCGGGCGTCTGGCTGGAGCGCGCCCTAGTAGAGGGTCTAGAGTCCACCGGATGCCGCGTGGCGCGTCTGGGCATGGTTCCCACACCCCTTGTGTACTGGGCGTCCACAATCATGGAGGCCGATGCAGCGATTCAGGTCACCGGCAGCCACAATCCCGTGGAGTACAACGGCTTCAAGATCAGCATCGCAGGCAAGACGCTTCGGGCAATGGACCTGGCCGCCCTAAAGGACGAGATCGAGGCCGGTGACTTCATTGCGGCTGTGGGGTCGTCCATGAACTGGCGCCTGCACCACCGATACCTCGTGGACCTGGCACAGCGCATTGACCGCACCACCGAGAAGTTGACCGTCGTGGTGGACGCCGGCAACGGAGCCGCAGGACCCACGGCCGTGGCACTGCTGCGCCTGCTGGGGCACACCGTCATCCCGTTGCACTGCACCCCTGATGGCAGGTTCCCCAACCACCATCCCGACCCCACGGTCGACGAGAACCTGCAGGATCTAATCTGGTCCGTCCGCGCAAATGCAGCGGACCTAGGCATCGCCTTCGACGCCGATGGAGACCGCCTTGGAGCCGTCACTTCGGCTGGGGAGATCGTGCGTGGAGACCAGCTGCTGACTCTGTTTGCCAGCGATGTGCTGCAACACCGCCCCCGAGCCACCATCATCGGCGAGGTGAAGTGCTCGCGCGTGTTCTTTGACCAAGTCCGGGACATGGGAGGCGAGGCATTGCTCTGCCGAACGGGACACGCTCCAATCAAGCGCATGATGCGCAGTACGGGAGCCTTGCTCGCCGGCGAGATGAGCGGACACTTCTTCTTCGCTGACCGGTACTTCGGATTCGACGACGCGCTTTACGCCGCCGCGCGCCTGCTTGAACTGATTGGACGCAGCGGACGCACACTGGCGCATCTCACGCACGCATTGCCCAAGACCTTCGCCACTGCTGAAAAGCGAATTCCGTGTCCGGACGACGAAAAATGGGCGGTAATGGAGTCGCTTCGCAGTGCGTTTCATGCACTCTACGCCCGCGCCGAATGTGAGTCTCTGGTGGAAGTCGACGGGGTTCGGGTCGAGTGGCCCGCGGGCTGGGGGCTGGTGCGCGCCAGCAACACTGAGCCAGTGCTGGTGCTGCGTTTCGAGGCGACCTCGCCACACGAGCTGCTGCGTATTCAGGCCGTATTCGGCCACGAGCTGCGCAAGCATATCGAGCTCAATTCCCCAGACGAAGTCCTCCTGGAAGGTGCAGCATGAGCCGCATCGTCACCAAGCCATGGGGCCAAGAGCTGATCTGGTGCGAGACCGAGCGCTACGCCGCCAAGGTGCTGAGCATTAACGCTGGGGAAAGGCTGTCCCTGCAGACCCACAACGTGAAAGATGAGGCCATCTACGTACTCAAGGGGTGCTTGCGCCTCGAGACCGAGAGCGATGGGGAGCTGGTGGAGGTCCTCATGTACGCGGGCTCTCACGCCCGAATCGCGCCCGGCACCAAGCATCGCTTCGGCGCCGTCACTGACTGCGACGTGTTGGAGGTGTCGACGCCAGAGCTCGACGACATCGTCCGGCATGAAGACGACTACGGACGCCTGGTCTTCAAGTCCGTCGCCTAGAAAGACAGGTCACCGCGGACGCAGACCAAGATGCTGCGCGCGCCGTAGATCTCGTCTCTGCGCAACCAGGGCAAGTCATCATCCACTGCCAGCGCCATGCGCTGGCAGTCGTACTCAGCGGCTACCGCAGAACGGCTGAAGTCCTCGGCCAGCGTAGTCAATGCCACGACAAGCTCGGGCCGCGTCAGAGCCACGTACGTAGCCGGAATCGCGCCCAGTCCTCCTGACCGCCGCTGCACACCGACCTGCATAGGATGGTGCTCAATCGCGTCAGGAGACACCAATCCAACTGCATCCAGCACGGGGCCGCGGAAGGCGTAGCCAAGCGCTCCAATCTCGGGGGCCATCAACCTGGCGCCGGGATGGGCAACCCGAAGATACCGAGCAATCCGCAGGTACTGCCGCACCCTGGGCGCCGAATCGAACCGGTGAAACCGGGCTCGGTCCGCCGTGACGAGCGCCGCCGAGTCCTTGAGGCCCAGCCATGCAAAAGGGCTGACCAAGGTCACCAACACCGCAGCGGCAAGGGCCCTCTCGGTCCGTCCAATGGCGATGACCGCAGCCGCCAGAGGCACCAAGACCATCGGCCTGTACCAAGAGAACACCAGGGTGTGCTTCAGCAGGTAGATGAGCACGAGCGATGCCGGACCAGCGAGCATCGCCCACGACAGCTGGTTGGGGCGGCATCGGCGCACCAGAACCGCCATCCCAAGTCCCACGGCAACCGCCCATGCAGCCGCAACCACAGGCGTGTGCAGCGGCGCGAAGGTCATCGCCGACTCGGCCATCGTTAGCTGGTACACCTTGGACTTGGCCGCCATGGGGGCAGGCACAACGGTGCCGAAATACCAAAGGTCGTAGGCGAGGAACGGGATGCCAGCGGCCACAATCCACCCCCAGCCACGCAACGCGATGCGTCCCCGAACCGCCAGATCAGCCAGGGCTAGCACGGCTCCAATCCACACCATCTCAGCTCGCACGCACGCGGCTAGGCCCATGTACAGCCCCCAATGCTCCTTGCCTTGAACAAGCAATCGAGCGGCCGCGAGCCACAACGCGATGGCCAGGGGAGTCTCCATCCACGCCATGCCACTCGGATAGACCAACAGCACGACCGCCCCGGAAAAGAGCACCGGCTCCAGCTTCGCGTCGGGCATGACCGTCTGGGCAAAACGTCGCGCTTGAACACCGCAGACGGCCATGATGCCCAGCTCCAACGCCACCAGCTTCACCGTCCATGACGTCGGAAGAAAAGCAATGGCCGCCAGCAACACCGTCCACAACGGCGAGCTGCTGCCCATCACGGGTTCATTGAGGTTGAAGTATGGCTGGTTGTGGACCGCAAGATGCTCGGCGATGCGCAGGTGGATGTAGGCGTCGTCCGCTGGGTACTCCCGGAACACGATGAACAGCGCAGCAAGCCAGATGGCCCCCGCGAACGTCAGCATGGTGGGCACATAGCGAGAGATTCGGAGCTGGGTAGACATGCCCTCCACAGCTGCAACGCCCAT